>JADGHD010000738.1 GCA_019689615.1 Frankia sp.
CCTCCAGCCCGCGACCGCCCCGCAGTGCCGCCCGGCGATCGTCCCAGACCGCCCCGAGAGCGCCCCGCGCGATCCCACAACCGTCCCCTACGAGCCAGAAGACGTCCCACGCCCGACGCGGTGGCCGCTGGAACCGGGAAAGCCCCGACACCCGGGTCCGCCGACGTGTCCAACAGCGACTCCACACCGTCCTGGCCCACCCCGACCACGGCGTCCCCACCGAGCTCGAACCCCTCACCACCGTCTTCGCCGAGGTCCCCAATCCCGGCTCGCTGCTCGACTGGCTCGCCCGCCGCGCCGGCGCTCGACTGCTCGCCGACCTCGCTCGCCGAGCCCACCACGAACCGCTCACCCACGACCTGCTCGACAGCTATCCGCAGACCTACGACCTGCACCACCTGCGCGGCATCCTCGTCCACGCCGGCGTCCTGCCCGCACGCGCCGAGTACCTCGACCGCCTCCGCCCCTGGCTCGACCAGCTTCTGGCCGACCGGCCACCCGCCCACGCCAACCTGGTTCGGCCCTACGCCGAATGGCACCTGCTCCGCCGCGCCCGAGCACGCGCCCGCCGTGCCGAGTTCACCCCGTCCGCCGCCCGGTGGGCGCGCGGCCACGTCTTGGCCGCCCTGGCGTTCCTGACCTGGCTCGACGAACGCGGCACCACCCTCGCCGACGCCACCCAGACCGACGTGGACAACTGGCTCCACGACGCCGCCCAGACGCGCTACCTCCTACGCGGCTTCCTCCTCTGGGCCCGCGCCCGTGGCCAGACCGGCGACCTCACCGTCCCACCCCTGCCCCGCTCCGAACCCGACGTCCTGCTCGACGAACCGGCCCGCTGGCACCTGCTCACCCGCTGCTTGCGCGACCAACAACTCCCGCTCGACGTCCGCACCGCCGGAGGGCTCCTCCTTCTCTACGGCCAGTTCGCCTCCCGTCTCACACGGCTGACCGCGGCCGACGTCCTCCACGACGGCCACGACAGCCACCTCCGGCTCGACACCGTCCCTGTCCTCCTGCCGCCGGCGCTCGCCTCCTTGGTCCGCGCCCAGTGCGACGCCAGCCACCGACGAGTCACCTATCAGCACGCCGACGCTGCCACCCGCCCGCTGTTTCCCGGCCGCAACCCCGGACAGGCCGTCCGGGCAGACGTCCTCACCCGCCGGCTCCGCCGACACGACATCGACACCCGCCAGGGACGCAACGCCGCGCTCGTCGCCTGGGCTACCGAACTCCCTGCGGCCGTCCTCGCCGATGTCCTCGGCCTCAACGTCACCACCGCCGTCTCCTGGGCCAACCGCACCCGCCGCGACTGGACCGACTACCTCGCCGAACGCGGCAACCAGACAACCGCCAGAGAAAGGAAGTAGCAATGCCACGACAGAGCCAAACGCATCAGCCCGTGAGGGCCTTGATAAGGGCGGTCACGCCTTCGGCCAAGCCTGCTCCCGCTGCCCCCGCGACCGCCCATGACAGAGCAGCCCTTACCGCATCAACATGCAGGCTCTCGCCAGCGACACGGGGACGGGTTCCGGGACGAAAGCCGTTGGGCAGCGGCCGATCCCTCCAGTCGGTATGCGTCTCTACTACATGACCCAAGGCAGCCGGCGGATCATCCGTCAAAGGCTGGGCAACCAAAGAATTCCAGTCGGGAGTCACTCCCTGCACCCAGAAATTAACGAGCTCCGGCGATCCCGAGTAGTTCCAGGGCACGCGACGGCCACGCACGACGCCGACCTGCGACCTTGCACCCTCATGTCTGTTACCAACGGCACGGCGCAGCTCATTAAACCTGGCTGGACTGAACCACCACTCGGTATGGCCGTTCGATATTCCGAGCGGAAACCCGTGCGGATCGTAGGCCGATCTCCCATAGGCGTAGTACCCGGCGACGAAGAGGTCCCACATGTCTCCTGAACGGGCATCGAAGTATGCCATGTTGTTCTTAAGATTGGAGAATACGGCCGTATCTGGGCTAGCAAAAAGGACACTCACAAGACGCCGACCATCAGCGTCGGTCTGTCGTCCATTCGCTCGTCGCGTCAAGATCGAATCCAGTGTCGGTGCGGGCAGCATCTCGGCCTCCCCCGTGGCGCCTGCGTCATGAGACAGCAGCCCAAGCGTAGATCGTGTGGTGCGACGACCCCGACCTCGGGCCGGACTGCTCCGGACTGGCTCACACCACACCAGCCGATAGCGGCATCAACCTGCGGCGGACCAGCCCAGCGCAGCACTACGAACTGCGACGAGCGCTGCCCCGGACGGACCGAAAGCGAGCGCCGACACGAGCGGTCTCGGCCAGCGCACCCGGACGCCTACGGCACGGGCCTCGTCCTCGGCGGCGTCCGCGGCGATATGAGAAGAGCGAGACTGAGCGCACCCAGTGCCCAGCCCCTGACCGGTCATGATCAGCTAGGAATACCGCAGCACTCGGATATGTGCCCTCCACCAGTACTG
>JADGHD010000739.1 GCA_019689615.1 Frankia sp.
CCGCCCCCCCCCCCCCCCCCCCGCCCCGGGCGGCCCCCCCGGCCCCCGGCCCCCCCCCCTTCCGCGTGTTGGCTGCGGGTCACCAATCGGAGAACGGAGGACGAACAACGTGGCGCGGCTGACCGGCCGGCGGTCCGGGGGGAGCGGGGTGCACCTGACCTTCGGGGCGGACCCGGCGACCTCGATGGTCGTCTCCTGGCTCACCCCGGGGCCGGTGCCCCGGCCGGCGGTGCGGCTCGCCCCGGTCCAGGACGGCGAGGCCGCGGGCGGCTGGCTCGCCGAGGGCGACGTCGGCCCGCTGGCCGAGGGCGGCACCGTGGTCCGCGCCACGACCAGGACCTACAGGGACTGCTCCCGCCGCCGGGTGCACGTCCAGCACGCCACGCTGACCGGTCTGCGGCCGGGCACCCGCTACCGCTACGAGATCGAGCCGGCGCTGGACGCCACCGAGCCGGCGATCGGCGAGTTCCGCACCGCCCCGGCACCGGCCGGCACGGGAGCCGCCTTCACCTTCACCGGGTTCGGCGACCACGGCACCGACCGGCCGGACGACCCGTTCGGCTCACCGGCCTCGGCCGCCGCCGTCGCCGCGGTCGAGGGGGCCGACCCGCTGTTCCACCTCGGCCTCGGCGACCTGTCGTACGCCAGCCTGCGCCGCGACCCGACGACGGCCTGGGGCGACTGGTTCCGGATGATCTCCCCCTCGGCCCGCCGCCGGGCCTGGATGCCCGTCGTCGGCAACCACGAGTCGCAGCGCGGGGTCGGCCGGTTCGGGCTGGACGCCTACCAGGCCTACTTCACGGTGCCGGACAACGGTGCCGGGGAGGACTACCGCGGCCTGTGGTACGCGTTCACCGTCGGCCGGGTCCGCTTCGTCGTGCTGCTCGGCGAGGACGTCTGCTACCAGGACCACGGCGAGGTCTACCTGCGCGGGTTCAGCGACGGCCGGCAGACCGCCTGGCTGGAGCACACGCTGGCGGCCGCCAGGGCCGACCGCGGGATCGACTGGCTCGTCGTCGCCGTGCACCAGACCGCGATGTCCACCGCCGTCTTCCACAACGGCGGCGACCGCGGCCTGCGCGAGCAGTGGCTGCCGCTGTTCGACCGCCACCACGTCGACCTGGTCATCTGCGGGCACGAGCACCACTACGAGCGGACCCACCCGGTCCGCGGCGTGGTGGCTGGACAGGACGAGCTGCTGACCCCGCGGCCGGCCGTGCCGCCGAGCACCACCCGGCCGCCAGCGCTTCGCCCGGCCGGCGAGCCGGAGCTGGTCGACGCCACCGCGGGCACGGTCCACGTCACAGTCGGGACCGGCGGCTCGTCGTCGCCCAGCGCGAACGCGCTGTTCGACCCGCCGGCCGGGCGGGTGGCCGTCGGGACCGAGCTGATCCGTGGCCGGCGGCGGACCGTCTACCAGGTGGAGGAGGCGCCGTGGCTGGCCACCCGCTCCCCCGGCCACCCGTACGCGTTCGCCGCCTTCCACGTCGACCCGGGTGAGCCAGGCGGCCAGACCACGATCCGGCTGACCGCCCACGACTCGTTCGACCCGGCCGGCCCGCCGTTCGACGAGGTGACCCTCGTCCGCCCGCGCCGGGACGCCGACGCCGGCTGAGCCGGGCGGGCCCGCCTCAGTGGGCGCCGGGCTCCGCGACGAAGTCGGCGACGACGATCGTGGTGTCGTCGCGCGCGCCGGCCAGCACGGCGGCGTCCACGAGGGTGTCCGCCGCCTGCTCCGGGGTCTCCGACGCCACCTCCTGCAGCAGGCCCTCGAGCTGCTCGGCCGTCATCACCTTGGTGATCCCGTCGCTGGCCAGCACCACCCGGTCGCCGGCCCGGACCTCCTCCTGCGTCAGGTCCATGCTGATCTCGTCCGCCAGCCCGACCGCGTTCAGCAGCGGCCCGCCGGGGATCGAGTGCGGGGTGGTGAGCTGGCGCGGGCGGCCCTTGCCCGGCTGCAGCCAGACGGTGCTGTCACCGACGTGCGCGACGGTGATCGTCCGGCCGGTCGGCTCGTGCCGGCCCAGCACGACGACGTCGAGGGTGCAGGCCATGCCGCGCCACGACGGCTCGTCCTTCGGCCGCTCCCGGACGACCTTGTTCGCCCGGACCACGGCGGCCCGCAGGCCCGCCAGCGGGTCCGCGGCGTACTGCGGGCGGAAGCCGGCGACCGTGGTGACCGCCAGCGTCGACGCGATCTGGCCGGCCGCCTCGCCGCCGACCCCGTCGGCGACCGCCAGCAGGCCGTCGGCGACCACGAACGCGTCCTCGTTCGGCCCGCCCTTGCGGCCGCGCCTGGTCCGCCCGGCGGCGGCCAGCCGCAGCGGCGGACGGCCATCGCCGACCCGCCTCGGCTCGGTGGCGACCAGCGGGCCGGTCAGGCTCTCGGCGCCGGTGCCGGTCCGCGGCCCAAGCGCCTCGGCAGGGGCCGGGAGCGGCGGGGGGGCCAGCG
>JADGHD010000740.1 GCA_019689615.1 Frankia sp.
ACGGTCGATGCGCTGAGGCTGCGCGCTGACGTCCTGCAACTGGCGGGTTGGTTCCTGACGCAGGTTCGGCAGTATGATCTTGCGTACGTGGCGCTTCGGGATGCCGTGGTGGACGGGATGGCCGGGAGCGACGATCTGTCCGTAGCGGCAAGCGTGATCTCTCAATGCTGGCTGTTCATCCGGCAGGGGCGCTTCCCGGATGCCGAACGGCTGGCGGGTGACGCCGCGACGCGGGTGGAGCCACGGATGTCGGCGGCGTCCGGTGAGGAACTGGCGGCCTGGGGGTGGCTGCTACTTCGTGGATCCGCGGCGGCTATGCGGAACAACCGGCCTTCGGAGTCCCGTGAGTTCCTACGGCTTGCCGAGGTTGCGGCGGTCCGCCATGACGGACAACAGGGACGTACGGCCAGCAGCTATCACCAGTACTGGAGCACGTTCGGCGTGCAGACCGTCCGCATGAAGACCGCAGAGGCACTGATGATCGACGGGGACGCGCGGGGGGTTCTGCGCGTGGCGGAGACCGTGCCCGTGACCAAGCGGGTTGACCGGTCGGACAACTACAGCCGTCACCTGCTCGACGTGGCGGAAGCGAATGCCGCGCTGCACCACTACCAGGACGCCATCGACATCTTGGGCGCCCTGCGGTCGAAGTCTCCGGATTGGCTCCGTCACCAGCGCCGCGCCGGGGACCTGGTGAGCAAGCTCGTGTCCACGCGCGAGCGGCGGGTAGGCCGGGACCTCCGGGAACTCGCGGAATTCTTCGAGCTGGCCGGCGCATAGCCGTTCGACAAACAGCGGAACTGCTACTGCCGCGTCAGGCTACGTTCGTCCTTTCGACGACCCGGCGTAGCTGCTTGTCCTGGGCGGTGCTTGTTCCGCCAGATGGTGTAGCGGCGGCCAGCTTGAGTACAGCGAGGTGAACCCGTCGGCGTTGCCGACTTACGGCTGGGACTGGTCGTGGGCGGGGGCGCCGTCGAGGATGCCGGTGAAACCGGCGGGCTCGTAGGGGCCGACGACCATCTGCTCCAGGACGCCCATCCCCTTGCGCTCGCCCCAGGTAGCCCGCATGACCTGCTGGACGTGCAGGGTGTCCGGAGCGATCACGTCGAGGTCGGCGCACTTGTGGGCCTCGCCGTGCACGGCCAGCTCGCCGTGCCAACGGCCGTGGCCCCAGGTCGGGTGGTTGTAGCCGATGCCCTTCATCCGGAACGTGCGGACCAGCTCCAGCTCGACGGTCTCGGCCGGGGGGATCCGCAGGCTCGCGCCCTCCGACCGGCGCAGGCCCGGGACCCAGCGCACGTCGTGGCGGACCCCGTCGAGGCGGGTGATGCCGGCGGCGGCCTGCGGGCCGGTGACCGGGTCGCCGGCCCCGATGACCGGCAGCACCACGGCGCTCTCGGCCCAGGGCTGGCCCTTCTCGTTCTCGAAGGTGAGGTAGTGCAGGCAACGGTCGGCGAAGTTCAGTGGCGCCCACAGGAAGAAGACCTGCGGTGACGACGCCCGGGGCGCGGCCGGCGCCGGCTGGCCGACGGGCCGGACGCCCCACGAGCGGTCCTTGGTGCCGTAGGTGCCGTCCAGGCGGAACTCCTCGCCCCCGGTGCTGATCGCCCCCGACCAGGTGACCATCTGGGTGAGCCGGGTGACGTCCATGACCAGCAGGGTCTCGTGGTAGCGGGTCTGGCGCGGCTCCTCATAGGCCGGCGTCCGCACGGTCGCGGTGATGTCGGCGGTCAGGCCGTGCTCCGGGGCGTCGACGACGATCCGGTTGATCCGCAGCGGCTCGACGATCTCGATCGAGATCGGGCCGATCCTGGTCTGGGTGAGGTCGAGCGGCATCCGCCCGGAGGCGAACACCGACCGCTGGACGTCGTCGCGCACCACGCTGAACGCCGCGTCGATGATCCCCCGGTTCGGGTACACGGCCAGCGCGACACCGAAGTACATGTCGTCGTCGTAGCCGTTGAACCAGAACCGGTCGTACTGGTCCGGGTGCCCGTTGCCGGTGTGGGCCAGCGGCAGCGCGGTCTGGTGGACCGGGTAGTCGTCGAACGGAATGAGCATCGTCGATCCTCCCGCCTCAGCCGGCCTGGTGGACGCGATCGGGGCGCGATGAGCCGAGCGCGGACTGGATCTTCGGCGACGGCATCGACGCGACTCCCCCAGGCGCCCCGCCGCGGCGAGGCAACGCCCACTCTCGGTCGGACCAGGAGACCGGCACGAGGAGCCGGCCCGAACCTGGACCGTAGCCCATTTTCGTGGACGGTTCGATATTTGTCGCGTCTGCCGCCGCGCCCTGGCTTCCCGCTGCGCGCCCGGGCGAGGCCAGACGGCGCGCCGCCTGGCCCCGACAATGCCTGGGCACGCAGGCCCCGGCCGCTCTTCGTCGGCGCGCCAGCGGGCGCCGGCTGACCAGGCCCGGGGTCAGCGGTCTCGGGGTGGGAG
>JADGHD010000042.1 GCA_019689615.1 Frankia sp.
CCCCCACTGCGGCAGGCCGCGGACTACGCCGACCCGCGGGTGCGCGCCTCCGCGGTCGCCGGGCTGCTGACCCTGCTGGACGACCGCGAGCTGCTCGACCTCGCCCACCGGCTGCGAGCGGCCGGCCGGCTGGCCGAGGCGGAGCCGGCGCTGCGCCGCCTGGTGAACAGCGCCGACCCCGACCACGCCCGGATCGGCGCGTCGGTCCTCGGCGCCGTCCTGTACGACCTCGGCCGGATCGACGAGGCGGAGGCCGCCTGGCGGCTCGCGGTGCAGCGGCGCGACCCGGCCGCCGCGATGGGCCTGGCGGACCTGCTCGCCCGGCGCGGCCAGCACGCCGAGGCCCTCGAGCTCTACCACCGGCTACGCCAGCTCGACCCGGCCGCCCAGACCGACTTCGGCCTCTTCATCCGCGACCGGATCGACCAGCTGCTGCGTTACCAGAACCCCTGATTCCGGCCCGCTGACGCCCGCGGCGCGAGCGGGTGAACGGATCGTTGCGGGTGACCGTCTTGACGGGTTGTCGAAATTTGGGTGTGATGTCCGCACCGGCCGCGATGCCGGCCGGTTCATGCCGTCTTTCCCGGTGGGACGGGGCTCCGTGACCGGTCGGAATACCGTGAGGTGACAGCCCTGGGTCACCCGCACCCGGTGCGGCCAACCACACCGGCCTAGGGAGACACGGTCATGGCAGAGGTCCGCTACATCGAGGCGTCCCGGATCTATCCGGGAAACCCCAAGCCCGCGGTCGACTCGCTCAGCCTGGACATCGCTGACGGCGAGTTCATGGTGCTGGTCGGGCCGTCCGGCTCCGGGAAGTCCACCGCGTTGCGCATGCTCGCCGGGCTGGAGGACGTCGACACCGGTCAGATCCAGATCGGCGGCGTCGACGTGTCCGACACGCCGGCGAAGGACCGCGACATCGCGATGGTCTTCCAGAACTACGCGCTGTACCCGCACCTTTCGGTCGCGGAGAACATGGGCTTCGCGCTGAAGCTGAAGGGGATGCCGAAGGCGCAGCGGCAGGAGAAGATTCTCGAGGTCGCCAAGATGCTCGACCTGGAGAAGTACCTCGACCGCAAGCCGAAGGCGCTTTCCGGTGGCCAGCGCCAGCGGGTCGCGATGGGCCGGGCCATCGTCCGTCAGCCCAGCGTCTTTCTCATGGACGAGCCGCTTTCCAACCTCGACGCCCAGCTTCGCGTCGAAACCCGGGCGAACATCGCCGCGCTGCAGGCCCGGCTCGCGGTCACCACCATCTACGTCACCCACGACCAGGTCGAGGCGATGACGATGGGCCACCGGGTCGCCGTGCTCAAGGACGGGGTCCTGCAGCAGGTCGACACCCCGCGCAACCTTTACGACAAGCCGGCGAACTCGTTCGTCGCCGGCTTCATCGGCTCGCCGGCGATGAACCTGCGCACCGTCCGGCTGGTCCCGGCCGGCGCCGAACTCGGCGGGACGGTGATCCCGCTCTCGCGGGAGACCCTGACGGCCGCGGCGACTGCCGGCCTGTCGACGGTGGTGCTCGGCATCCGCCCCGAAGCCGCGACCGAGATCGGCCCGGACGGTGATGGCCTGCCGATGGAGGTGCAGCTGATCGAGGAGCTGGGCGCCGACCGTTACCTGCACGGCGTGATCCCCGGCGACGACCCGGGCGCCAAGCGGTTCATCGTCCGCTACCTCGGCCGGGAGAACCCGCACATCGGCGACAAGGTCGTGATTCGCTTCGAGGCCGGCAAGGAGCACGTCTTCCACCCGGAGACCGGCGCCCGGGTCGGGTAGCGCCGTGACCGGCCGGCGCGCTGGCCCCTCCCCGGCGCGCCGGCCAACCACCTGACCAGCGAATCAGGCAACTCGCTCGCCGGGGCCGCGCGACAACCGCGCAGCCCCGGCCGTTGTCGGCCGCTTCACCGAATGCCCGCCGCCTTCCGGCTGCTCGGCGACGATCGCCCAAACATGCCGTTGGAGCGGACGATGGCCGGTTGCGCACGCCTGCCCGCGAAGATTCGCGTTCCGCGGGTCAGGCCGGCGGGGCCAGGGCCGGCAAAGCCGCTACCCGGTGGCCGCTACCAGGTAACGGTTGGCTGCATCGCCCGGTCGGGGCCGACGACCCGGCGGGGGCCGGCCAGCGTCGCGAACACCGTCGCCCGGATGTCCGTGCTGGAGGCGCCGACCCGCAGCTCGACGGCCCCCGGCTCGACGATCCGGCGCAGGTCCCGGCCGGTGTAGGAAGCGAGGTCGGCCGGCAGCGTGATCCGCGCGGTGCGGGTCTCGCCCGGCGCCAGGTCGACCCGCACGGCCGCGATCAGCTGCCGCACCGGCCGGGAGACCTCGGCGACCGGGTCGTGCAGGTAGACCTGCACCACCTCGCTGGTCGGGATCTCCGCCTCGTTCGCCAGGGTGACCGAGATGGTCAGCTCGCCGTCGGTCGGCCAGTCCTGGCGGTCCGCGACGACCTCCCGCCAGGTCGCCGGCGCGTACGACAGGCCGTGGCCGAACGGGAACAGCGGCGTCGGGTCGACAGAGCTGACCTCGCTGCGCTGGTCCAGCCGCTGGCCGAGGTAGGTCGCCGGCTGGCTGGAGCCGGTGGCCGGGAAGCTGACCGGCAGGTGCCCGGAAGGGTTGACCCGCCCGGACAGCACGTCCGCGATGACCGGGCCGCCCTCCTCGCCGGGGAAGAACGCGCACACGACGGCGGCCAGCCGGTCGACGAACTGCGACAGCTCGTACGGCCGGCCGACCAGCAGCACCAGGACCACCGGGGTGCCGGTGGCCAGCACCGCCTCCAGCAGCTCCGCCTGTCGGCCGGGCAGGCGCAGGTCCGGGGCGTCGCAGCCCTCGCCGGATGTGCCACGGCCGAACAGCCCTGCCCGGTCGCCGAGGACGGCGACGCACACGTCGGCCGCCGCGGCCACCTCGACGGCCTGCGCGATCCCGGCGTCGTCACCGTCGAGAACCCCGACGCCCTCGGCGTAGCCGACCTGGTACCCGGCCGGGTCGGCGCGCAGCGCCTGCAGCACGGTGGTCACGTCGATCCCCAGCGGCACCTCCGGGTGGTGCGCGCCGACGTGCAGCGGGAACGAGTAGCAGCCCATCACCGCGGTCTGGTCGTCCGCCCGCGGGCCGACCACGGCGAGGCGCAGGCCCGGGCGCAGCGGCAGCGTGCCCCCCTGGTTGGCGAGCAGCACCACCGAGCGCTCGGCCAGTTCCCGGGCGATCCGACGGCTCTCGTGCTCGTCGAGGTCGATCGGGCCGTCGGCCGGCTCCGGCGCCCAGTCCGGGTCGAGCAGCCCGAGCTCGCACTTCTGCAGCAGCACCCGCTCCAGCGCCCGGTCGATCAGCGGCTCGAGCCGCTCGGCCTGCTCCAGCAGGGGCGTGCCGAAGCAGGCGACCGTCGGCAGCTCGACGTCGACGCCGGCGCGCAGCGCGAGCTCCGCCGCCGTCGCCGGCCCGTCCGCCACCCCCTGCGCGGTCATCAGGAAGGTCACCGCGAAGTAGTCGGCGACCACCGTGCCGGCAAACCCGTACGTGTCCCGCAGCAGGCCGGTGAGCAGGCCCTCGTCGGCCGCGGCCGGCAGGCCGTCGGTCGCCGTGTATGCGTTCATCACCGAGCGGGCGCCGGCCCGCAGGGCCATCTCGAACGGCGGCAGCAGCACATCGGCCAGCTCGCGCGGGCCGACCGAGACCGGCGCGTGGTTGCGGCCGGCCCGGGAGGCCGAGTAGCCGACGAAGTGCTTGAGGGTGGCGACGACGCCGGCCGACTCCAGGCCGGCGACGTAGGCCGCGCCGATCGTGCCGACCAGGTACGGGTCCTCGCCGATGGTCTCCTCGATCCGGCCCCAGCGCAGGTCCCGGGCCACGTCCAGGACCGGGGCGAGCCCCTGGTGGATGCCGAGCCGGCGCATCGACGCGCCGATCCGTTCCGCCATCCGCCGGACCAGCGCCGCGTCGAAGCTCGCGCCCCAGCACAGCGGCGACGGGTAGACCGTCGCCCGCCAGGCGGCCAGGCCGGTCAGGCACTCCTCGTGCACCATCGCCGGGATGCCGAACCGGTTGGCCGCCATGATCTGCCGCTGCGTGTACGCCACGCTGCGCGCCCCGGCCACCGGGTCGACGGGGGCGGTGCCGAACGGCCGGGTGAGCTGGCCGAGGCCGTTCTCGATCAGCTTGTCCCAGGAGGCGGGCAGCGTGGCGAACTCGTGCTGGTGCGGCGCGACGTCGCCCCCGGCGGCGTCCGCGCCAACCCACACCCCGTACAGCTGTGCGATCTTCTCGGCCGGGGTCATCCGGCCGATCAGGTCGCGCACCCGGTCGCGCGGGGCGGCCGAGGGGTCGCGCCAGAGCTCGGCGGTGACGTCAACGGTCACGGCAACGTCCTTCATGTGAGAGGTGCTGTCGAGTCCCGGACCACCAGGCTGGTGTCCAGGGTGACGTGGGCGGACCGCAGGTCCTCGCCGCGCAGCAGCGCGAGCAGCATGGCGACGGCCTGCCGGCCCATCTCCTTGATCGGCTGGTGGATCGTGGTCAGCGGCGGGTCGTTCAGCGCCGACTCGGGGATGTTGTCGAAGCCGAGCACCGACAGGTCCTGGGGCACCCGAAGGCCGAGCTCCCTGGCGGCGCGCACGGTCGCGATCGCGGAGATGTCGTTCGCCGCGAAGACCGCGGTCGGCCGCTCCGGCAGGCGCAGCAGCTCGTGCGCGCACCGGTAGGACAGGTCCGCGTCGTAGCCACCGATGGCGAGCAGTGACGGGTCGATCTCCACTCCGGCCTCGGCCATCGCCGCCCGGTAGCCCTGCTCGCGCAGCTGCGCGGACTGCAGGTCAGGACGGCCGGTGAGCATGGCGATCCGCCGGTGGCCCTGCGCGAGCAGGTGCTCGGTGGCGAGCTTGCCGCCGCGCAGGTTGTCGGAGTCCACCGTGGGCAGGTGCGCCGGCCCGGTGTGCGGGTCGACGGCGACCACCGGGGCGCTGTGGCGCACGTCGACCACGGTCGGCGTGACCAGCACCGCCCCGTCGATGAGCGTCCCGGACAGGCGCGACAGGTACCGCCGCTCCCAGCCGACGTGGTCGCCGGAGCGGCCGCTGGCCGAGTACACGACCAGCTCGAAGCCGCTGCCGCGGACCTCGTCCGCTGCTCCCTTGAGCAGTTCGGTGCTGAACGGTTCCAAGTCGGCCACCAGGATTCCGATGACGTTCGTGCGCTGGTTGCGCAGGCTCTGGGCGACCAGGCTCGCCTCGTAGCCGAGCTCGCGGATCACCTGCTGAACCCGCGCGGTGGTCGCCGCCGCCACCCCGTAGCGTCCGTTGATCACCTTCGAGACCGTGGCAACGGACACGCCGGCGGCGGCCGCGACGTCGTTGATCGTTACGCGAGGGGTTGGCTGCACCGGCCGACTGTAGCCGTTGAAAACGTTATCGACAACGATTGACATGACCTAGTTCACACGCGCAGACTCCGGGGGATCACGCGGTGGCCGCCCGCAGGAGAAGTTCCAGGACACCCACCCCCCTGAGAGGACCGACATGAGGTATCGAGGACGTGCCTTAGTCGCGGCTGGCGCAGCCGCACTCCTCGCCATGACCGCCGCCGCCTGTGGTGGGGACGACGACGGAGGCAGCAGCGGCAGCGGCGGCCTCGTGTGGTGGCACAACGGCAGCACCGAGCCGCTGCGCGGCATCTGGGACCAGGCGGCGAAGGACTTCATGGCCGCCCACCCGGACATCAGCATCGATGTCGTCCCGATCCAGAACGAGCAGTTCCCGACCCGGATCCCGCTGGCCCTGCAGGGCGACGACCCGCCGCACATCTACTTCAACCAGGGCGGCGGTCTGCTCGCGACGCACACCGAGTCCGGCAAGATCGCCGACATCACCGACCTCACCGCTCCGTGGATCGAGAAGCTCGGCCCGGCGGTCGAGGGCTGGCAGGTCGACGGGCGGCAGTACGGCGTCCCGTACAACCTGCACATCGTCGGCTTCTGGTACAACAAGGACCTCTTCGCGCAGGCCGGGATCACCGAGGAGCCGGAGACCCTCGACGAGCTCAACGCGGTGGTCGAGAAGCTGAAGGCGGCGGGCATCCCGCCGATCGCGGTCGGCGGCCGGGACCGCTGGCCCGACGCGTTCTACTTCAACTACTTCGCGATCCGCAACTGCAGCGTGGAGACGCTGCGCCAGGCCTCGGCCGACGTCGACATCTCCGCGCCGTGCTTCACCAAGGCCGCCGAGGACCTGGCCGCCTTCCTGGAGACCGAGCCGTTCACCGAGGGCTTCCTCGGCATCCCGGCGCAGGAGGGCGCTGGCAGCTCGGCCGGCATGGTCGCCAGCGGCAAGGCCGCGATGGAGCTGCAGGGCGACTGGGAGCTGGGCCAGATGAAGGGCCTCGTCGACGACCCGGACCTGGCGTCGAAGCTCGGCTGGTTCCCGTTCCCGCAGATCGAGGGCGGCGAGGGTGACCCGATGGCGGTCCTCGGCGGTGGCGACGGCTTCTCCTGCACGACCCGTGCCCCCGAGCAGTGCGTGCAGTTCCTCGAGTACATCTCCGACATCGACGTGCAGACCAGGCTGGTCGAGGAGGGCGTGTCGGTGATCCCGGCGAACCCGGCGGCCGCCAGCGCGGTCAGCGACGAGGTCGTCCAGGAGAACCTCGACTACGCGGAGCAGGTCACCTACATCCAGACCTACCTCGACATCGCGTGGCCGTCGGCGGTGGGGCAGGCGCTCAACGACGCGGTGGCCAACCTGTTCGCCGGCGAGGGCAGCCCCGCCGACATCATCCAGGCGGTGAAGGAAGCCGCTGCCAATTCCTGAGCCCAGGGAGACGACAACCGTGGTGAGTACGTCACCCGACCGGGTGACCGACCTCCCGCAGGCCCTGGCCGGCCGCGCGCCCGCGCGGCCGGCCAGGCGCCGCGGGGTCCTGCGCCGACGGCTGGAACTGAGCTTCCTGATCGGCCCCGCCCTCCTGCTCTTCGTCGGCTTCGTGCTGGTGCCGATCGGGGTCGCCGTCTACTACAGCCTGTTCGACTGGAACGGCTTCGGCCCGATCGACGACTTCGCCGGCCTGCGCAACTACCGGACGGCACTGACAGACGACACGTTCCTGGAGTCCATCCAGCACAACCTCGTCATCGTCGGCCTGTCCCTGGTCCTGCAGCTGCCGCTCAGCCTGGGCATCGCCTTCCTGCTCAACCGCCGGCTGCGTGGGCAGACGCTGCTGCGGCTGATCGTGTTCATCCCGTACGTGCTGTCCGAGGCGGTCACCGCGCTGGTGTGGCTGGCCCTGCTGCAGCCGAACGGAGCGGCCGACCAGACGCTGGAGGCGCTGGGCCTCGGCGGGCTCACCCAGCTCTGGCTGGCCGACCGCGACATCGTGCTCTACACGATCTTCGTGGTGGCGACCTGGAAGTACATCGGGTTCGGGATCATCCTGTTCCTGGCCGGGCTCGCCGGCATCCCGAAGGAGCTGCGCGAGGCGGCCGCCCTGGACGGGGCGAGCAGCTGGCAGACCGTGCGGCACGTGGTCCTGCCGCTGCTGGGGCCGACCATCCGGATCTGGATCTTCCTTTCCGTCATCGGGTCTCTGCAGCTGTTCGACCTCGTGTGGATCATGACGGAGGGCGGCCCGGCCAACGGGTCGGAGATGATGGCCACCTACCTGATCGACGAGGGCTTCCGCCGTTACCGGTTCGGTTACGGCAGCGCGGTCGCCGTCATCCTGTTCACGATCTGCTTCATCTTCGCGCTGCTCTACCAGCGGTTCGCGCTGCGCCGCGACATGGACGGCGCCGTCACCGGAGGGTCGAGGTAAGCCGTGAGCGACGTCGCCTTCGCGCCCGCCATCTCCCCGAGACCGCCGCAGCGTCGGCGCCGGTGGCGGCTCTCGGTCGGGACCACGGCGGCCTACGTCGCCGCGATCGCCCTGGCCGGGGTGGTGATCCTGCCGACGCTGTTCGTCGTGATCAGCGGCTTCCGGACGACCCCCCAGCTCAACGAGAGCGCGGTCGCCCTGCCCGACCCGTGGGTGCTCGACAACTACCGGAACATCCTTTCCTCGGACGACTTCTGGCGGTTCCTCGGTAACAGCCTGTTCGTCGCGCTCATCGCCACCGGGATGGCGGTGGTCTTCGGGGCGATGGCCGCGTTCGCGCTGTCGCGGTACGAGTTCCGGTTCCGCGAGGGCTTCTACACCCTGTTCACCGTCGGTCTGCTGTTCCCCATCGGCGTGGCCACGCTCCCGCTGT
Source organism: Frankia sp. (assembly GCA_019689615.1). Taxonomy (GTDB): domain Bacteria; phylum Actinomycetota; class Actinomycetes; order Frankiales; family Frankiaceae; genus Pseudofrankia. The sequence goes on from JADGHD010000042.1 coordinate 8,243, forward strand.
ACCTGATGCTGCGCGAGCTGGACATGCTCGACTCGCTGTGGGGCGTCGCCATCCCGGAGGCGGCGTTCTCGCTGCCGGTCACGATCGTGATCCTGCGGCCGTTCATGCGGGCGATCCCCACCGAGCTGGAGGACGCGGCGACCGTGGACGGGGCGAGCAAGCTGACGTTCTTCTGGCGGATCCTGCTGCCGCTGTCCGCCCCGGCGCTGGTCACGGTCAGCGTGCTGGCGTTCGTCACCAGCTGGAACGCCTACCTGCTGCCGTTCCTCGTCTTCACCGACGTCAACAACTACACGCTCCCTCTCGGCCTGGCCTCGTTCCGGGGCCAGTACTCCGAGGACACCGCCGCGATCCTGGCGTTCACCAGCCTCTCGATGATCCCGGCCCTGCTGTTCTTCGTCTTCGCGCAGCGCCGGATCGTGGGCGGTCTCACCGGCGCCGTGAAGGGATGATGGGATGGGCCCATGGAGCAGCGACTTCTCGGTGGCCGTCCGGTGTCCGTGGTCGGGCTCGGCACCTGGCAACTGGGCGCCGACTGGGGTGTGGTGGACGAGGGCGAGGCGATGGACGTCCTCGCCGCCGCGGCCGAGGGCGGGGTCACCTTCTTCGACACCGCCGACGTCTACGGGGACGGCCGCAGCGAGCAGCTGATCGGCCGGTTCCTGCGGGAGAACCCGGGCGCGGACATCCTCGTCGCCACGAAGATGGGCCGGCGGCTGCCCCAGCTGCCGGAGAACTACGTGCTGGCGAACATCCGTGCCTGGACCGACCGCTCACGGCGCAACCTCGGCGTGGACCGGCTCGACCTGGTGCAGCTGCACTGCCCGCCGACCTCGGTCATCACCGGCGACGAGGTGTACGACGCGCTGGAGACGCTGGTCGCCGAGGAGCGGATCGCCCGCTACGGCGTCAGCGTGGAAACGGTCGATGAGGCGCTGGCCGCGATCAGCCGGCCGAACGTCGCCTCCATCCAGATCATCCTGAACGCGTTCCGGCAGAAGCCGCTGGAACGGATGCTGCCGGCCGCGCAGGCCAGCGGCGTGGGCATCATCGCCCGGGTACCGCTGGCCTCCGGGCTGCTTTCCGGCCGCTACCGCAAGGACACGGTCTTCGACCCGGCCGACCACCGCTCGTTCAACCGCCACGGCGAGGCCTTCGACGTCGGCGAGACGTTCTCCGGCGTCGACTTCGAGACCGGGGTCGAGGCTGCCCAGGAGTTCGCCGCGCTGTCCGAGCACCCCGCCCGGCTCGCCCTGCGCTGGGTCATCGACCAGCCCGGCGTCACCACGGTCATTCCCGGCGCCCGCAACCGTGCCCAGGTTCTCGACAACCTCGCCGCCGCGGCCATGCCACCGGTGGACGAGGCGACCGCGGCGGCCATCCGCGACCTGTACGACACCCGGATCCGCCCGCTGGTCCACCACCGCTGGTAGCGCGCCGACCGGCGGCGGTGGCCGGCCGGCCGCCACAAGATCGTCGCCGCCATGCTGGTCGGCGACGACGGCACGAACGACATGAACACCTCCCAGGCCGCGCCCCGCCCGCCCGAGGGCATCAGGGTGCCGCTCGAGTGGTAGGCGGGCTCCGGCCCGTTCGGTGACCTGCGGTCAGGCGCTGTGCGCGCGCGGGCGGCTGGTGGCTGGGCCGGTGATGACCAGGGCCTGGCGGCGCTGGTGGACGGTGAGGTAGCGCAGGCCCTCCTGGCCGGCGGCGACGCCGCGACGGGAGCGGCGGGGCAGCCAGACCAGCGCGCCCGGGGCGAGGTCGAGCTGGTCGCCTGCGGTGGTGAGCACGCCGGAGCCGGCCAGCACGTGGATGAGGACGTCGACGTCCGGGCCATCGTGCAGGTCGATCGTCCCGCCGGGTGCGAGCGCGATGACGTTCGCGTCCAGGTCCCGGCTGGGTTCCTGGAGCTTCCAGACAGCACCGGAGACGCCGGGCTCACCGGTCGCGGCGGCGAGCCCGGCCGTGTCGGCGAGGATCCGCGGAACGGCCGGCCTGGTCATCGTCCCAGCCTGCCGCACCGCCGCCCGCGGAGCAAAACTAGACGCTGTCTAGGTTTCGGGCCTACTGTGACAGGCGTTCAGGATGTCGGACACATCTGGAGGCCAGTCGTGTCGCGGTCGATCGAGTTCCCGGTCTTCGACGCGGACAACCACATGTACGAGACCACCGACGCCTTCACGAAGTACCTCCCGGAGAGCCACGCCGGCCTGGTGAAGTACGTGCAGGTGAACGGTCGGACGAAGATCGCGCTCAAGAACGTGATCAGCGAGTACATCCCGAACCCGACGTTCAATGTCGTCGCGCCGCCAGGGGCGCAGGAACTCGAGTTCCGGCTGAAGAACCCGTCCTCCAAGACCAAGCCGGGCGACATCCAGCCCGCTCCCCCGCCGAAGTACGTGCAGTCGATCCCGGCCTACTTCAACCCGGCCGACCGGCTCGAGCTGCTGAACGAGCTCAGCATCGACCGCACGCTGATGTGGCCGACCCTGGCCAGCCTGCTGGAGGAGCGGCTCGCCGGGGACGCCGAGTCGACGCACGTGGTCATCCGGGCGCTCAACCGCTGGATGCACGAGCACTGGACGTTCGAGTTCGAGGGCCGGATCTACCCGACGCCGATCATCACGCTGCCGATCGTCGACGAGGCGATCCGCGAGCTGGAGTGGGTCGTCGAGCGGGGCGCGCGGGTGATCCTCGTCCGTCCGGCGCCGGTGCCCGCGGTCGACGGCACGCGCCGGTCGTTCGCGCTGCCGGAGTTCGACCCGTTCTGGAAGAAGGTGGAGGAGGCCGGCGTCCTCGTCGGCATGCACGCCTCGGACGACGGCTTCCAGCGCTACCTCAACGAGTGGGAGGGCCACAGCGGCGAGTTCCAGCCCTTCAGGGGCAGGTCGGCGTTCGCCACCCTGGTCTCCGGTGAGCACCGGGTCATCAAGGACACGATCGCCTCGATCATCACGCACGGCCTGGCCACGCGGTTCCCGAAGCTGCGCTTCCTGCCCGTCGAGAACGGCAGCTCCTGGGTTCGCCCGCTGCTCGACAACCTGCGCAAGCTCCACGAGCGCGAGCCGCACCTGTTCGACGAGGACCCGATCGAGACCTGGAGGCGCAGCATCTACGTCCACCCGTTCCACGAGGAGGACGTGATCGGCCTGGTCGAGACGCTCGGCGCCGACAACGTCGTCTTCGGCTCGGACTACCCGCACCCCGAGGGCCTGTTCGACCCGGTCACCTGGGTCGACGAGCTGGACAGCCTGCCGGTCGAGGACCAGGCCAAGATCATGGGCGGGAACCTGGCCCAGCTGTTGGGTGTCAAGAACGACAAGGTCCTCGTCTGACCCGGCCATGTCCGGCAGTCGCCCTGGGCCGTCCGGCCGCATCCCTGGCCGGATGGGCCATGGCCCTGATGTGATGGCCGGCGTGGGATGGCGAGCCGCCCCGGCGCGCCCGCCCTCCCACGCCGCGCCGCCGTGCCCGCCAGCCGGCGGGGCGTGCGCGCGGCACGAACGAGGCTGAAAGGGCGAGTAGCTGATGGCGGCGACGACAGGCCGACGCCAGGGGCCGAAACGGTCGCTGCTGGTCCAGGAACGGTCGCGGGACACCCGGCGGGCCATCGTCCAGGCCGCGCTGGAGCTGTGGGCGGAACGCGGCTACGAGACCGGGGTCGACGAGACGACCGCCGAGGAGATCGCCGCCCGCGCCGGGGTCTCCAAGGCGACCTTCTATCTGCACTTCGCCCGCAAGGAGGACATCCTCCTGGCCACCGGCTGGCTGACCGCGCGGGCCGCGTATGACGAGGCTCTGCGGGCGCTCGCGGCCAACCGCCCGATCGAGGAGATCGTGGACGAGCTGATGACCGGGATCGGCCGGCGGGTGGAGAAGGTGCCGCGCGCCGCGCTGCGCCGGGTGCTGCGGGCGCAGACGCTGGGCATGTTCTCCCCGCGCGAGAACGAGAACGGTCACGGCGACGCGGACGACGACAGCGCCGACCGGATCGGTTTCGAGCGGGCGTTCACCACCGTGTTCACCCACGCCCAGCAGGTCGGGACGCTGCCGGAGACCGTCGCTCCGCGTTCTCTGGCGCTCATGCTGACCTCGCTGGTCATGGGCGCGATCACCGACTGGTCGCTGGCCGACCCGGCGTTGCCGCCCCGGCGCGCCGGCCGGGCGGCGGCGGACTGGCCGGACCTGGCCGGCGAGCTGCGCAGGCGCGCCCGGGTGCTGCTGGCCGGCGCGCGGCAGCTGCCCGCCTGAGCCGCCGTCGGCACCTGCGGGCACGGCACCCGTTTGCCGACATTCAAAGAACCGGTAAGCACGCTCGCACGGCGCACAAGTGAAGTTAGGCTTAGTTTCCCTATCGGGGGTGAGGTAAGGCTTAGTTTCCCCGACGCCAGATTGGCGGGCTGGCTGTGCGGACGAGCTGGATGGAGCGGGCGGGCGGGTTGGCGTCGGCAGGCGCGCCGGCCGGCGGTGTGCCGTTCGCCCAGCAGCTGCGCCGGCACGGGAACCGGGTCGCGCTGATTGGCCCAGATCAGTCCGTCCTTACCCATGCGCAGCTCGCCGACCGGGTGGCCGAGACCGCCGCCCGGCTGGGCGCGGTCCGGCGACTGGTGCTGATCTGCACCGACGGGCCGGCGGCCGCCGGCGACCCGGCGCCGCTCATCACCTACCTCGCCGCGCTGGCCGCGGGCCACCCCGTGCTGCTCGCCGGGCCCGACCCGGCGCAGGCCGCCGCGCTCGTCGCCGCGTACGACCCGGACGTCGTGGCCGGCCGCGACGGCGACGACGGCGGCTGGCTGCTGGCGGAACGGCGCGAGGGCACCCGCCACCACCTGCATCCCGAGCTCGCGCTGCTGCTGTCGACGTCGGGCTCGACCGGGTCGGCGAAGCTGGTACGGCTGTCCGCGGCCGCCGTCCAGGCCAACGCCGAGGCGATCGGCGCCTACCTCGACATCCGCGACAGCGACCGGGCCACGCTCAGCCTGCCGATCCACTACTGCTACGGCCTGTCCGTGGTGAACTCCAACCTGGCGCGCGGCGCGGGCCTGGTGCTCATGCCCGGCCCGGTGACCGAGCCGAGGTTCTGGGAGCTGTTCCGCGCGGCCGGCGCCACCAGCCTGCACGGCGTGCCGCACACGTTCGACCTGCTGCGCCGGGTCGGGTTCGCCGACATGCGGCTGCCGACGCTGCGCTACGTCACCCAGGCCGGTGGCGCGCTCGCGCCGGCCAGGGTGCGCGAGCTGGCCGCGCTCGGCGAGCGGCGCGGCTGGCGGTTCTTCGTCATGTACGGGCAGACCGAGGCGACCGCCCGGATGGCCTACCTGCCGCCGGAGCTGGCGGCCAGCCGCCCAGGCGCGATCGGGCGGCCGATCCCCGGCGGTTCGTTCGAGATCATCCCGGACCCGGACCGCCCGCCCGGCGAGGGCCTGCTGGTGTACCGCGGGCCGAACGTGATGCTCGGGTACGCCGAGCGGCCCGCCGACCTGGCGCTCGGCCGCACGGTCGACGCGCTGGTCACCGGGGACATCGCCCGGCAGGGACCGGACGGGCTCTACGAGGTCGTCGGCCGGGCCGCCCGGTTCATCAAGCCGTTCGGCCTGCGGATCGACCTCGACCGGGTCGAGCGGATGCTCGCCGACGACGGCGTGACCGCGGCCTGCGTCGGCAACGACGAGCTGCTGGCGGTCGCCGCGGCCTGGCCGGACGTGGACCGGGCGGGCGCGCTGCTGCGGTCCCGGCTGCGGCTGCCCGCCACCCACCTGCGCGTCGTCGGCGTCGACGAGCTCCCCCGCAAGGTCAACGGCAAGCTCGACTACCCGGCCATCCAGGCGCTGGTGGCCGCCGCGCCGGTGGCCGCGCCCGGTGGCGCGCTGGCGTCGGCGGCGACCGGGGCAGCGGCGATCGCCGCGGTCACCGCGGACGCCACCGCGGGCCCGGCCGTGCTGGTGGACAGCGCGCGGCGGACGGCGGGAGGCGCCGATGCCGCCGTCGGCGTCGGGGCGGACGGGATCCGCGCGCAGTTCGCACGGGTGCTCGGCCGGCCGCGGGTCGCCGACGACGCGACGTTCATCAGCCTCGGTGGCGACTCGCTGACCTATGTCCAGCTCTCGCTGGCCGTCGAGCGGGCCGTCGGGCGCATCCCGCCCGACTGGCCGACGACCCCGGTGGCCGAGCTGGAACGGCTGGCGGCGGCGCGGGCGGGGCGGCGCCGGCCGGCGGGGGCGCTGCGCGGACTGGGCTGGCCGCGGGCGGTCGAGATCGACATCGTGCTGCGGGCCGCCGCGATCGTGCTGATCGTGGCGAACCACGTGGGCGCGTTCCACGTCCTGGGTGGCGCGCACCTGCTGCTGATCGTCGCCGGCTGGAGCTTCGCCCGGTTCTGCCTGGCGCCGGCAGAGGATGCCGCGGGCGCGCTGTCCCGGCGGATCCTCGGCGTCGCCGCCCGGATCGCCGTGCCGTCGGCGCTGTGGCTGGCCTGGCGGGCGGCCATCACGCCGGACGTGACCTGGGCCAACGTGTTGCTGGTCAACAACTACCTGCGCCAGGGCGTGCCCGGCTACTGGTTCGTCGAGCTGCTGGTGCAACTGCTCGTCGTGCTGGCGGCGCTGTTCGCGGTCCCGGGTGCGCGCCGGTGGGAACGGCGGCACCGGGTCGCCGCCCCCGCGGTCCTGCTCGGCGTCGCGTTGCTGGTCAGCGCGGTGCTGGCGGACCGGGCCGAGCCGGTCCCGACCGCCTACTACGCGACGCACGGGAGCGCGTGGTTGTTCGTGCTCGGCTGGCTGGCCTGCCAGCTACCGGGCACGCGGGCCAGGCTGGCGCTGCTCGCCTGCGCGGCGGCGCTGGTCAGCGGCTACTTCGGCAACCCGACCCGGGAGGGCGTCGTGGTCGGCGGGCTGGCGCTGCTGCTGTTCGCCCGCCGCGTCGCGCTGCCCGCCCCGGCCGTGGCGCTCGCCGGGGTCCTCGGCGGCGCGTCGCTGTACATCTACCTGACCCACTACGCCGTCTACGAGTGGGCGCTGCCGGCGCTCGGCCCCTGGCCGGCCCTGCTGCTCTGCCTGGCGGTCGGCGTCGTGGCCAGCCACGCGGCCGGGCTGGCCCGGCGCCTGCCCACGCCGCGGGAGCTGGCGGCGGGAGTTGCGCGGGCCGCCGATGCGCTGCGCCGCGCCGCCGCCCCGCGAACGCCGGTCCTGTCCGGGCCGATCCTGCTCGGCCTTCCGCTCAGCCACGCCTACGGCCGCCTGAACCGACCCGGCTAGCCGGGCGCACTGCCCCGCGCGCGATACATCCCCCGCTCGTCAGCCCGTTACGCCCGAAACGATGACTAAGGTGAGGTTTTGCTAAGTGATCAGGCTCACTAGAAGGCGCGCCGTGCCCGCCGCCCCCGCCCCGTCAGGCACCCGGTTCCGGCTGACCCTGTCACTTATACACAA
>JADGHD010000741.1 GCA_019689615.1 Frankia sp.
GGGACGACGGCGCGCCCTGGCCCGGCGGCGCCGACGAGCCCATGGCGGCAGGCCAGCCAGTCGCCGAGGCCAAGGCCGCGCTGCGCCGGCGGATCCTGGCTGCCCGCCGGGCCGGGACCGGACCGGGCGCCGGCTGGTCCGGCACCTGGCCCCCGGGGAGCGGCCAGCGTCGCGGCGGCCGGGCCCCGGACTGGGGCGGGGCGGTCGCCCGCCAGGTGCTCGCCCTTCCCGAGATCGTCACCGCGACCTGCGTGGCCGCGTTCGTCAGCCTGCCAGGCGAGCCGAGCACGCTGCCGCTGCTGGAGGCGCTGCGCGCCCGCGGCACCCGGGTGCTGCTGCCCAGCGTTCGGGAGGACCTCGACCTGGACTTCCGCGAGTTCACCGGGACGCTGGTGCCCGGGGCGCTCGGCACCCGCGAGCCGCCGCCGGCCGCGCCGCTGGTCGAGCTGGCCCGGGCCGACGCCGTGCTCGTCCCGGCGGTCGCGGTCGACCCGCTCGGGCACCGGCTGGGCCGCGGCGGTGGCTCCTACGACCGGGCGCTGGCCCGGGTGCGCCCCGGGGCGCCGCTGATCGCGGTGGTCGACGACCTCGGGGTGGTGGCCGATGTTCCCGTGGACGCGCACGATCAGTCCGTCTCGGTCATCGTCACGCCGGCCCGCACGCTGCGCTGCCGGCCCAGGTGACGGCCCGGGCACCGGTGGCGGGGGTCAACCGGGAACACCGGGCCGGCCAACCCGTTAGAGTTGGCAGTCGCGACCCCCGAGTGCCAGTCCCTGGGAGGAGACCGTGCCCACCTACCAGTACCGCTGCACCGCCTGCAACACCGACCTCGAAGTCCAGCAGTCCTTCAGCGACGACGCGCTGACGGAGTGCCCCAGGTGCTCGGGCCGGCTGCGCAAGGTGTTCGGCTCCGTGGGCCTGGTCTTCAAGGGCAGCGGGTTCTACAAGACCGACAGCCGCTCCGGGTCGTCCGCGAGCACGCCGGCGCAGCGCAAGGAAAGCTCGAGCGACAGCGGCTCCAGCAGCGGCGAGGCGGCCAAGTCCGACTCCAGCTCCTCCTCGTCGACCAGCAGCAGCGCCGCGGCCGCCTGACGCCCGCCAGCCACCCCTCCCTGCCCACCGGCCTACGGGGACAGCCGCGGGTGCGCCGCCCCGGTCGCGCCCGCGCCCGCTGATCGCGCCGGCCGCGGCGGCCGACCGGGCCGCGGCACGGTCCACGCGGCCACGCCGGCTGGGCATCGCGCTCCGCGCACCCGCGCCGCTCCCCGCACCCGCGCCGCTCGGCGCGGGTCAACGGGCATTCCGCCGCTCTCCCCGCGCCGGGCCAGCCACGGCCGCGATCGCCTCGCCTGACGGGCGAGCGCCGCCGAATCCGAACGCCGCCGCGCACACACCCGGGCCACCGCCGACAGGTACCGCCGGGCGACGGATTGGCCGCGTCGGCGATGTCCGCCGTACCTCCGCCGGCCGGCCACGACCGGACGCGGGCACGAGACGTCGCGGCATCCCGAAAATTCCCAGCCCTCGTCACGGGCGGGCGCCCGGCAGGACCGCCAGCCGCGCTTTCCCGGCAGCGGTCGGCCCGGTCATGACCGGCGAATCACTCGTCCCAGGACGGCGGCCACCGTCCTGGCCAGCAACGCGTCCCGCGGGCGCATGCCGCGTGAGCAGCGCCGCGGCGGGGATTACTGCTTACGCCGCCGGTAGTGCTCGACGATCCACGCGTCCACGTCGCGCTTGCACCAGACCCGGGTGCCTCGCGAGTTCCCGTCCCCCGCCGCGTTGATGACCTGCAGCGGCCTGGGGAAATTCGGGTCCTTGCGGGTCCAGTAGTCGACTGCCTGTCGCGTGATCTTGAGCTGATACGCGATGTCCCCGATGCCGACCAGCCGCTCACCCTCGCACACGGCGAACATCGTAGCCACTTTGCTCCGGGACAAGGAACCCGCTAGGGTACTGTTTGCTGCAAAGCAAAAGCGGGGAGGAATCCGTGAGCTCCAGTCCCAGCTCCAGCGCCCGTCACGACATCCGGCAGCTGCTGGCGCGTGATGAGGCATATGACGACGCCCCGAGGGGCGAGCCGCCGGTGACGGTCCCGCGCTACCGGCGGGCGCTGCGCGCGGTGCTCGACGCGGAGCCCGCGGAACCGGGCGAGACCGCGAGCGCGTGGACGGAGCGGGAACGGGAGGCCTACCGCGCCGGCGGGCACGCCACCCTCCGGGCCACGCTCACCGCCGTCCAGGGCGCGCTCGCCCCGCCCGCGGCCCCGGTGGTCCCCGAGCGGCGGCACTCCTACTACCGCTGACGGCCTGCGTGCCCGCGGCCGGCCGGCACGCGCCGCGCCGCGCCGCCCCGTGGCCGCCGCCCGGCCCGCCGCGCCCCAGGCGGGCCGGGCGGCCTCGACCCGGCCCGGCCGCCTGGCGGGCAGGATCGAGTCATG
>JADGHD010000742.1 GCA_019689615.1 Frankia sp.
CATGTGTATAAGCCCCAGGCCCCCCGGACACCCCGCCGCCCCGCCCGACCTGACGGGCGCCTCGCCGCGGCCCCGGCCTGCCAGCGGCGTCAGAAGATCCGGTTGGGGGTCGTCCAGTTGCCGGCCACGTCCCGGAACATCTGGTAGAGCCGGTCACCGACGCGCGCCACGACCTCCAGGTGGCCGTTGAACGAGCTCTGGATCATGGCGACCGCGTCGACCCGGCCGAGGCTGGCCGCGAACGGCCGCGGACCGCTCCACGGCGTGCCGGGGGCCTGGTTGTTCCGCCAGTAGTGGATCAGGCCGGCCGTGGCGGACGGGACCACGACCTCGAAGTTGCGCGCCCCGGGGAACTGGCTCTCGATCATCACCGGGTTGCCGGCCACCCCGTCGGCGAAGAACACCGTGGTGTGCCAGTTGGCCTGGGCCGTCTGGTCGCGCCAGAGGTGGACCAGCCGCGAGCCGATTCGGGCGACCGCCTCCAGGCACCCGGGACCGCCGCCCCGGCTGCCCTGGATCAGGCTCACCGCGTCGACCCGGCCCAGCTGGGGCGCGAACCGCTTGGGCGCGCTCCACGGGAAGCCGTACACGTCGTGGTTGCGCCACATGTGCATGATCCCGCCGTCGGTCGCGGGGAAGATCAGCTCGAAGTTCCCCCGGCCGCCGTAGCGGCCCTGCACCATCGACGGCACCCCGGCGACGCCGGTGGCGATCCGCACCGGCGAGGACCAGCGGAACGCGCCCGTGCTGTCGCGCCACAGGAAGTACAGCGACGCCCCGACCCGGGCGCACACCTCCAGCGGGCCCGGCGACTGCAGGTTGCTCTGGATCATCGTGACCGCGTCGACGCGGCCCAGCGACTGCGCGGTCTGCCAGGGCTCCTCCCACGGGAAGTTGGGCCGGTCGAAGTTCTCCCAGATGTGGGTGAGCCCCGCGAACGCGGACGGCACGATCAGCTCGAAGTTGCCGAGCTGGCCGAGCCCCGTGGACTGCAGCAGCACCGGGTTGCCGGAGACGCCCCTCCCCCAGCCGATGTGCGCGGGGGAGAACCGGCACCAGGCGAAGGTGTTGCCGCGCATCAGGCAGTCGACCGACGCCGGGGTGGCGCAGGTCTCGCAGTTGCCGTTCGGCACCCTGAACCGGCCGAGCAGGTCGTTGCAGCTGCAGCTGGCACTGGCGTACTCGTCGCCGGCGCCGAAGATGTGGCAGGACTCGTGGGCGAAGACCCGGTCCATGTTGTCCGGGCCCCAGCCGTCGAGGTTGTACGACAGCACCACCCGCGGGCCGCCGATCGCCGCGTAGGCGAAGTAGGCCAGCGGGTACTTGGTGACGTAGCAGACGTAGGCCCAGCGGGTGCGCAGCCGGGTGCGCAGCGCCTCGACGTAGTCGTAGACGCCGTCGAAGTTCGCCCGGTAGCCCAGGCGCGCCATCGCCGGGTCGCGCCAGTGGGCCTCGCGGTCCGCCGGGTCAAGCCCGGGGTTGGCCGGCCGGTCGATCCGCACGATCTGGATGTCCCAGCTGAACGTGACGTCGGCCGCGGGGTTGGCGGCGGCCAGCCACGACAGGCCGTTCTGTGTCTCGGCAGCGATCTTGGTTCGCTCGGCCGCGGTGAACTGCAGGTCCGGGGTGGGCCCCTCGACCAGGATCAGCCCGACGGCGACGCTGCCCTCCAGGTAGGAGCTCAGCGGCTCGGCGGCCGCTCCCTCCGGCTGTTCCGCGGCGACCTGGGCGGGGGCTGCCTGGGCCGTTGGCGCGCCGGCCGCCGGTGACGAGCCCGCGTCGCGCGGGCCCGGGGTGGAGCGCGGCGGCGCGACGTCGGTGCAGCCGGGCATGTCCCAGGACTGACCGTCGCGCGGGCGGGCCCGCTTCGCCCGGCGGTAGGCGGCGCTGGCCCGCAGCCGGAACGCCTCCAGCCCGAGGGTCTCGGCGCGGTCGAGGCCCGCGAGCCCGGCCGTGGCCACCACCGCGCCGTCGTCCGAGCCGCCGCCCGCCGCCACCTGGCGCGCCTCGGCCGGCTGCGCCGCGTCGGCTGGCTGGCCGAGCACCAGCACCCGGCCGTAGCGGTGCAGCGAGCGCTCGCCGGGCAGCCGCACGCCGGCCGCCGGGTCGTCGCCCGCCTCGGCGGTGCCGGCGGGCGGGTCCTGCGCGGACCGGTCGGCAGGCGCGGCGGCCGCGGCGCGCGCTCCTGGGGTGACGGACCCGGTGACCGCGGACGTGTCGGGTGCGATGAACACTCGCTCATCGACCGGGACGTCACCCGCCATAGCTGATCCTGTGTCCTTTCGTAGGGAGAGCTGTGGCCAGTTGTATCGCGCACTGTGCCCGGCACGGCGCGCTTTCTGCCGGTCGAGGCAGCTTCCTGCCACCCCGCCCGCCCGGGCGGGTGGCGGGGCAGCTAGCCGGCCATCCGGTGCGCGGGGCTCGCGCCGGTG
>JADGHD010000743.1 GCA_019689615.1 Frankia sp.
TCGTCGGCAGCGTCTGATGTGTATAAGAGACTGGGGCGGCTGGGGTGGCCGGGTGGCCGACGGCGACCGCGCCGAGCGGGGCCCAGCCGTCCGGCAGGCCCAGCACCCGGCGGACCACGTCCGGGCAGAACAGCGTGCTCGACACCCAGGCCGAGCCGAGCCCCTCCGTCGCCAGCGCGACCAGGAAGTTCTGCACCCCGGCTCCGCCGGCGACGAGGAACATCCGCTCCTCGGCCGCTGCCCGGCGGGCGTCCGGGTAGCTGTGCGCACCGTCGTCGGTGACCAACGGCACCACCAGCACCGGGGCGTTGACCAGCACGTCGCCGCGACGCAGCCGGCGGGCGACGGCCTGTTCGTCGAACCCGTCGGCGCGCAGGTCGGCCGCCCAGGCCGCGCGCATCTCGGCGAGCAGCTCCGCGCGCCGCTCGGTCACCACGACGAACCGCCACGGGGTGGTGTGGTGCGGCGCCGGGGCGGTCACCGCCGCCGCGACCGCGCGCTCGATCGCCGCCGGGTCGACGGGCGCGTCGCTGAACGCCCGCACGGTGCGCCGCTCGGTGAGCGCCGCGCGCCTGGCCTCCAGCGTGCCGAGGCGGAACATGTCCTCGCCCGGCGGGCGGATCATCGACCCCACCCCGCGGCCGTCGTCCGCCACCACCTGGAAACCGCGCACCACCGCGACCGGCGTCGCGGTCAGCTTGCCCTTGACCAGCTCGGCCGCGGCGGCGAGCTGGTCGGCCTCGGCGACCTCGGTCATCCCCAGCTCGTTGCCGTAGCCGTCGACGGCGACGATGTGGCTGCGCAGCGCGGCCATCCCGGCCACGCCGATCGCCTGGTCGACGCCCCCGCGCCGCCACGGCCGGCCGGCGGTGTCGCTGACCACCACGGCGATGTCGGCCCCGCCGAACCGGCTGGCCAGGCCCGCGCGCAGGCGCCGGGCGCTGGCGTCCGGGTCCTGCGGCAGCAGCGCCAGGCTGTCCTTGGCGATGTTCGACGCGTCGACGCCGGCCGCCGCCAGGACGAAGCCGTGGCGGGTCTCGACGATCCGGGTCGGGCCGCGGCTGGCGACCTCGCGGACGGTCTCGGCCTCGATCGCCGCCGCCCTGGCCGCCTCCCGGTCGCCGCTGACCCGGATGACCCGCCCCTCCGCCTTGGAGACGATCTTCGAGGTGACGACGACGACGTCGCCGTCCGCCAGCGCCAGCCCGGCGGCGGACAGCGCGTCGGCGATCAGCCCGGCCAGGTCGTCGCCGGGGCGGACCTCGCCGATCCCCGGCACCGGGATGACCCGCAGCTCGGCGCGGCCGGGCGCGGCCGCCGCCTCAGACACCGGCCAGCTCCAGCGCGGCGCGGACGATCTCGACGGTCGCCGCCAGGTCGGTCATCAGCAGCGGCACCGCGGCCACCCGCACCCCCGGGATCGTCACGTCGGCGTCGACCAGGTCCACCAGCCAGCCGTCCAGCAGCCCGGTGCCCGGCGACCCGTCGGGCAGCCGGCGGGCGCCGTAGTGCGCGCCGACGCCGCCGGCCGACGTCTCCACCCCGATCGCCATCAGACACGCGTCCGCCATGCCCCGCACCGGGCTGCCGCCGATGATCGGCGAAACCCCGACGACCGGGGCCTTGGTCTCGCGTACCGCGTCCCGGATGCCGGGCACGGCGAGGATCGAGCCGATCGAGACCACCGGGTTGGACGGCGGCAGCAGCACCACGTCCGCCTCGGCCAGCGCGTCCAGCACGCCTGGCGCCGGCTTCGCCTCCGCCGCGCCCACCGACACGATCGCCAGCGCCGGTACCTGCGCCCGCAGCCGCAGCCACCACTCCTGGAAGTGGATCGCCCGCCGGCCCTCCGCGTCCTCGATGACGACGTGCGTCTCCACCCGGTCGTCGGTCATCGGGATCAGCCGGACGCCTGGCTGCCAGCGCTGGCACAGCGCCGCGGTGACGTCGGACAGCGGGAAGCCGGCGGCCAGCATCTCGGTGCGCACCAGATGGGTGGCCAGGTCCCGGTCGCCGAGGCCGAACCAGGCCGGACCGACCCCGTACTCGGCGAGCTCGGACTGCACGGTGAACGTCTCGTCCTCCCGGCCCCAGCCCCGCTCGGCCGAGATCCCGCCGCCCAGGGTGTACATGACGGTGTCCAGGTCGGGGCTGATGTTCAGCCGGTGCAGGATGATGTCGTCGCCGGTGTTGCCGATCACCGTCACGTCCGCGTCCGGCAGGGCCGCCTTCACCCCGCGCAGGAACCGCGCGCCGCCAATACCCCCGGCCAGGGCCGTCACCTTCACATCGGGACAGGCTAGCCCGCACCGGCCACCCGGCGGGCCGCCGGGCGTGACCGCCGGGGGCGGCCGCGGGCGGCTGGCGGGCCGTCAGGCGAGGGCGGCCAGCAGGTAGCGGACGAGGGCGCTGGTCGGGCGGGTGGGCG
>JADGHD010000043.1 GCA_019689615.1 Frankia sp.
CGCCGCCCGCGCCGGGGGGCCCGCCGCGCGGGGGCGGGCCGCCCGCGCGGGCGGGGCCCACGGGGCGCCAGGTCGGGCCGCCCTGCGGGCCGGGCCTACGGGGCCAGGTCGGGCCGCCCTGCGGGCGGGCCTACAGGGCCAGGTCGGGCCGCCCTGCGGGCGGGCCTACAGGGCCAGGTCGGCGAGCAGGCTCAGGCGCGTGGCGCCCTCGATCCGGGTGGAGTCGCTGTAGCGCTCGTGGTCGATGACGAGCTCGACCGGGACCGCGGGGTCGCGGAACCTGTCCCGCTGCTCGTCGGTGAGCGGGAACCGGTACATGTGCACCGAGACGGTCTCGCTCGGGGTGTCCAGGTCCTCGTCGATGCCGCGGATCTCCACCGCCGGCACGGTCTGGCCGTCGATCTCCAGCGAGACCGCGCGGTGCAGGCCGGACAGGTACTCGAGCTCCTCCTGGGCCGTCGCCGAGCTGCTGAGCTCGATGAACATCGTCGCGGTCAGCGAGTGGCTGGTGGGCAGCAGCCGACCGTACACCTCGATCTCGTGCTCGACGTCGGCCGGGTCGGTCAGCCGCTCGGTGTAGACCATCTCCTGCACCTGGTAGCGCAGCGTCTCCAGGTTCTCGAACTCGAAGACGACGATGTCGCCGACACGGACCCGTCGCTCGGCCCGAAGCGGGATCATGCGTCGGCGCGCGTCCGCGCGGGTGGCCGCGTAGGCCTTGTGGTCGGTGGTGATGTCGGCGGCGGTCAGCGCCATCGGTAACCCCCTGCGTCTGGCTGGCTTGGTCGGTGTTCCCCGCGGCGGTGCCCCCAGCCCGCTGGCGGACTGCCCCGGCCGTTGTGCCCTCGCGGCCGCGGCCGGCGTTGACCGCCGCAAGCACAGGGGCCGAGGCCCCGGACCCGGCAGCGCGGGCAGCGCCGCGCCTGCGGTGTCCGGGCACCCCGGCCCGTAGTGTCTCGCCTGGTGGCTGGGCTCAGGCGTCGGCCTCGGCCAGGACGGCGTCGAGGGCCTTCTGGAACCGCCCGGCGTGGGTCTTCTCGGCCCGGGCCAGCGTGGCGAACCAGTCGGCGATCTCCTCGAAGCCCTCGTCGCGGGCCTCCTTGGCGAAACCCGGGTACATGGCGGTGAACTCGTAGGTCTCGCCGGCGACCGCGCTGGCCAGGTTCTTCGCGGTGGTGCCGATCGGCTGGTCGGTAGCCGGGTCGCCGACCTCGGCCAGGAAGTCCAGGTGGCCGAACGCGTGCCCGGTCTCGCCCTCCGCGGTGTCGCGGAACAGCGACGCGGCGTCGGTCAGTCCCTCGATGTCGGCACGACGCGCGAAGTACAGGTAGCGCCGGTTCGCCTGGCTCTCGCCGGCGAAGGCCTCCTTGAGGTTGGCGTGCGTCTTCGTGCCCTCGAGCTTCGGCATGCGTGGCTCCTTCGTCTCGAATGGAGATGTGGGTGCTACAGGTGGTGTGGCGTCGCCGGACGCGGGCTGCCGCCCGGCCGTCAGGGTCCTTCGGGCTCGCCACGTACGCCCGGTGACTGCGGGCTGACGCCATCAGCGCCGAGGCAGTCCGGGCACAGACCGCGGAACCGCAGGTCGTAGCCGGTGATGGCGTAGCCGGAGTCGCGGGCGATCTCCGCCACCAGCCCTTCAGGAATGGGGTGGTCGATGTCCACCGCGCGTCCGCACCGGTCGCAGACCGCGTGGTCATGGCGGTTGGTGTTGGCGTCGTACCGGGCCGCGCTCCCGGGGCCGAGGTTCAGCTCCAGGGCATGCCCGGTGGACACGAGCAGGGCCAGCGACCGGTAGACGGTCGCGCTGCCGATGCCGGGCACGACCTCGCGGACCCTCTCGTAGACCTCGGCCGCGGTCGGGTGGTCGTGCGCCGCCCGCAGCACCTCCAGCACGGCGGCGCGCTGGGGCGTCAGCCGCAGGTCCTGCCGCTGATCGGGCAACGCGTCCACCTCCCGTCCGGGGTCGGTCCCGGGCGCGGCTGCACCCGGGCGTGCTGGCAGGTCGTGGTCGTTCCCGGCCGCCGGGGCCCGGGCACCGACTGGTGATCAGTGCCCGGAGGCTCCGTACACTGAGAACGAGTCTCAGTATCGTCCTCCCGACACCCGGTCGGCATAGGGCGTGGGCAACGACACAGCTATGTCGTTCGTCACTGGCGGCTCATGTCGTCCGTCGCTGGCCGGCTGAGTCCTCCGTCGCTCGCGGGTTGAGTCGTCCGTCACTGGCGGGTCGCCCGTCGGGTGGGCACCGGCCGGCCGGGGTGCCGCGGCCAGGCGCCGCCGGTCCCTGGCCGCTGGCGCGGGTGTCCGGGCCCCGGGCAGGGGAGTTCCGTATACCCTCAAGCGGAACCCGTCGCCCACCCGCGGCGGTCCTTCCGAGTGAAAGGCCGCGCAGGACATGAGCACCGTCCTGGTGTACGCCGACCGGGCTGACGTGCGTGAGCGCGTCAAGGCGGCCATCGGCACCCTTCCCGACCCGCGGCTCGGCGAGATCGAGTTCGTCGACGTGTCGGACGGCCGCGAGCTCGTCGACGCCGTCGACCACGGCGAGGCCGACCTCTGCGTCCTCGACGCGGAGGCCACGCCCGAGGGCGGGATGGGGCTGTCCCGCCAGCTGAAGAACGAGGTCGCCGACTGCCCGCCGACCGTGCTGCTGGTCGCCCGCGCCGACGACCGCTGGCTCGCGACCTGGTCGCTCGCGGACGCGGTGGTGACCCACCCGGTCGACCCGGACGAGCTGACCGCGGCCGTCGTCGGCCTGCTGCTCGCCCGCCGGTCCGGCCTGCCGGTCCGCCGCCCCGTCACCTACGCCACCCACCCAGCCAGGGCATGACCGCCCCGGCGGGCGGCCAGCCGGCGGCCGCGGCCACCGCCAGCGCCGGCCCCTGCGAGCACACCTGGCCCACCGTGCTGAGCGCGCTGGTCGGCGGCAGCTCGCTCACGGCCGACCAGGCCCGCTGGGCGATGAACCAGATCATGTCCGGCGCGGCCACGGCGGCGCAGATCGCGGCGTTCCTCACCGCGCTGCGGGCCAAGGGCGAGAGCCCAGCCGAGATCGGCGGGCTGGTCGCCACGATGCTCGAGTTCGCGCTGCCGGTCCGCGGCGACGCCGCCCTGCTGGCCGGTGCCGTCGACACCTGCGGCACCGGCGGCGACCGCTCGCACACGGTCAACCTCTCGACGATGGCGGCGCTCGTCGTCGCCGGCGCCGGCGTGCCGGTCGTCAAGCACGGCAACCGGGCCGCGTCGTCCTCCTGCGGGTCGGCCGACCTGCTGGAGGAGCTCGGCGTCGTGATCGACCTGCCGCCGGACGGGGTGTCCGCCACGCTCGCGAGCGCCGGGATCACGTTCTGCTTCGCCCGGGTCTTCCACCCGGCCATGCGCCACGTCGCCGGGGTCCGCGCCGAGCTCGGCGTCCCCACGGCGTTCAACATCCTCGGCCCGCTGACCAACCCGGCCCGTCCCGGCGCCCAGTCGATCGGCGTCGCCGACGGCCGGCTGGCGCCGGTGATCGCGCAGGTGCTCGCCGACCGCGGCACCCGGGCGCTGGTCTACCGCGGCGACGATGGCCTCGACGAGCTCAGCCCGTGCGCGCCGTCGACCGTCTGGGTCGTCGCCGACGGCGAGGTGCGCACCGAGCGGTTCGACCCGCGTGACGTCGGTGTCGACGTCGCCGACCCGCTCGGGCTGCGCGGCGCCGACGCGGCGTTCAACGCCGGGGTCGCCCGGTCGGTGCTGGCGGGCAAGCCGGGCCCGGTCCGCGACGCCGTCCTGCTCTCGGCCGCCGCGGCCCTGGTCGCCGCCGCCGGACCCACCCAGGAGCCGGTCACCGCGCAGATCCGGGCCCAGCTCGACCGCGCGGCCGCCGCCATCGACAGCGGCGCCGCCGCCGCCGTCCTCGACCGCTGGGTCACCGCCAGCCGCGCCGCCGCCGGCCGGACCGAGGCCAACGCCTGACCCAGCCGCCGCCGTGGCGGCCGTCGGCGCGGGTGCGCCCCGACCGGCCGCCACGGTGAGCCCGGCGCAGCCAGGGCTGGCTCGGCCCCCGCGCTGGGCCAGGCAGGCCGGCCGGCACGGCCGCGGCCGGACACGCCATCCGTCCAGCGCCCGCCAGGGGCCGCGGGCACCCGGGTGACCGCCCCGTCTGGGCGCTCCGGGAGGTACTCGGCATCCGGAGTGAGTACTTTCACACCCCCGGATCTTTGTTACTCACAGTAATCGGCGCGCCGGAGCCCGATGCGCGTCGCCGCGGGCCGCGCGAGCCGGCCCGATGACGCACAACCGCCAAGGCCCAGGCGTTGTTGGGGCCATCGGGTGGTGTGGGCGATGCGTTGTCCCTGGCCGGCGACCGGGCCGCGGCAGCGTCGTCGACAGGGCCGGTAGCTGGGCTTCTGGTGGCTCTCGGTAGGTCTTCTACAACTCGTAGGAGACCAACGGGTGGGTCGGGGCCGGTCCTCGACAGGGCGTAGTCCTACCGAACGTCGAACCTTCGGTGGCGCTTGCGCGGGCGCGTGCCAGAATGACCGGCGTGGCCACAGCTCCAGTCCTCGAGAAGGCTCCGCCGCCACACCCTGTCGCCAACCGGCCGTCGATGGTCTCGGTCGGCACGGTGGTGTGGCTGTCGTCGGAGCTGATGTTCTTCGCGGCGCTGTTCGCGATGTTCTACACGATCCGCTCGGTCAACAGCGACAACTGGCCGCCGGTGACCGGCGACCCGGCGGGGTCCGAGATCGGGCCGGTGCACCTGCACGTCGGGTACGCGCTGATCTTCACGATCATCCTGGTGCTGTCCAGCGTAACCTGCCAGCTCGGCGTGTTCGCGGCCGAGCGGGGTGACGTGTTCGGCCTGCGGCGCTGGTACACGATCTCGTTCCTGATGGGCGCGGTGTTCATCGGCGGCCAGGCGTTCGAGTTCTTCGCCGAGAACGAGTTCGGCCTGAACTCCCACGCCTACGGGTCCGTGTACTACATCACCAGCGGCTTCCACGGCCTGCACGTGATCGGCGGTCTCATCGCCTTCCTCATGGTCCTGGCCCGGTCCACGTATGGCCGCTTCACGCCGGAGAAGGCCACCTCGGCGATCGTCGTGTCGTACTACTGGCACTTCGTCGACGTCGTCTGGATCGGCCTGTTCGCGACCATCTACCTCCTCCAGTGAGCGACATGACTGCATCCACCGGTAACGACCTGCCCGAGCCCGCCGCCGCGGCGGCGGACGGCGAGGTGCTCGACGAGGCCGCCGGCACCACCGCGGCCGACAGCGACGCCCGCGACACGGGTGGCGCCGGCACGGCGCCCGCGGTCGCCACCGGCCGCCGGCTGCTGACCGGCCGCCGCGTCGGGCGGCGGGGCGCGCGGTCGGCGAGCGCCCGGCGGCGGCGCCGCTCGTCCACGCTCGTCCTGTCGCTCGCCCTCATGGCCACGGGCGTGCTCTGGACGGTGCTGGCGCCCAGCGGCAGCGCCACGGACGCCGCGTCCGACAACGAGGCCGTCCGCCAGGGCCGTGCCCTGTACCTGCAGGGCTGCTCCAGCTGCCACGGCGTCGACGCCGCCGGCACGGTGACCGCCCCGAGCCTGATCGGTGTCGGCGCGGCCGCGGTCGACTTCCAGATGTCGACCGGCCGGATGCCGCTCGCCGCGCCGGCCGCGCAGGCGGACCGCAAGGAGCCGCTGTACAACCAGACCGAGATCGACCAGATCGCCGCCTACATCCAGAGCCTCGGTGGCGGGCTGGAGAAGCCCGAGGTCACCGAGGAGGAGCTCAGTAACGCTGACCTCACGCACGGCGGCGAGCTGTACCGGTCGAACTGCGCCCAGTGCCACCAGGCGGCCGGTCAGGGCGCTCCGCTCACCTACGGCAAGTACGCGCCGGCGCTGACCGAGGCGACCCCGACGCAGATCATCGAGGCGATGCGGACCGGCCCCGAGTCCATGCCGGTCTTCGGCGAGGGCCAGATCAGCGACGAGGAGGCGACCGCGGTCGCCGCCTACATCCTCGAGATGCGCGACGAGCCGAGCCTGGGTGGCAACAAGGTCGGCGGCTACGGCCCGGTGCCGGAGGGCCTCGTCGCCTGGCTGATCGGTATCGGTGGCCTGCTCGGCGTGTGCCTGTGGATCGGAGCGAGGCAGAAGGTATGAGTGCGCACGACGAGAACCCCCCGGCGCAGGGTGGCGCCGGCGGGGGCAGCGTCTTCGACCGGGTCAAGCGCCCGGCCGGTGGCGGTGGCGAAGGCGCCGGGGGCGGTGGCCCCGAGGCGCTGGGCACGCCGCCGGCTCCGACGGACTCGTCCCAGCTGCCGGAGCACACCTCGTGGCAGCAGACCGGGGTGGCTCACCGGCCCCCGCGGGCCGAGGACGTCGACCGGCGGGCCGAGCGCCGCGCCGAGCGGCTGATCGCGTTCTGGTTCTTCGTCTCCGTCGTTGGCACGGTCCTGTTCATCGTCGTCAACTTCGTCGGCGACAAGCACGAGCCGTACTACACGCCGCTGCTGGGCACGGGCATGGGCCTCGCCCTCGCCGGGCTCGGCATCGGGATGATCCTCTGGGCCAAGCGGCTGATGCCGCACGAGCAGGCCGTGCAGGACCGCCACCCGTTCAGGAGCACCGACGAGGAGACCGCCGTCCTCGAGGAGGAGGTGGCGCTCGGCTGGAAGGACATGGGCCTCGGCAGGCACAAGGTGCTGCGCCGCAGCCTCCTCGGTGCCGGCACCGTGCTCGGCGGTCTGCTCGTGGTCCCGCTGCTCAACCTGACCAATGCCAAGCCGGGCAAGAAGCTCGACCACACCCACTGGGTGAAGGGCGCCCGGATGGTCACCGGCGAGGGCCGGCTGGTCAAGATGGGCGACCTGGCGATCGGCGCGATCGAGACCGTCTTCCCGTCGGTCCCGCACGTCAACGCCAACGGCGAGACCGAGTGGCCCACGCACGTCGACCTGCACACCAAGGCGGACAGCGCGACGATCCTGATCCGGCTCGAGCCCGGCATCGACAAGCCGCGGCCCGGGCGCGAGGACTGGGGCATCGACGGCCTGGTCGCCTACTCGAAGATCTGCACGCACGCTGGCTGCCCGGTCAGCCTCTACGAGCAGCAGACGCACCACCTGCTCTGCCCGTGCCACCAGTCGGTGTTCGACGTCCCGGACGGCTGCCGCGCCATCTTCGGCCCGGCCAGCCGCTCGCTGCCCCAGCTCGCCATCGGGGTGGACGATGAGGGCTACCTCATCGCCCGGGACGGCGACTACACCGAGCCCATCGGGCCCGCGTTCTGGGAGCGTTCATGACCACGGCAGCCTCGAACTCGCCGGCCCCGAAGCTGGTCAAGCGGCCAGGGCCGCTGCGCACCCTCAACCGGGCGGTCGACGAGCGGTTCCACACCCAGCGGGCGCTCCGGGAGAACCTGAACAAGGTCTTCCCGGACCACTGGTCGTTCATGATCGGTGAGATCGCGCTCTACAGCTTCATCGTCCTGCTGCTCACCGGCGTCTACCTCACGTTGTTCTTTGACCCGAGCAACGTCGAGATCGTCTACGACGGCTCCTACGTCCCGCTCAAGGGCGTGGAGATGAGCCGGGCGTACGCGTCGACGCTGGACATCTCGTTCGACACGCGTGCCGGGCTGGTGTTCCGCCAGATCCACCACTGGGCCGCGCTGCTGTTTGTCGCGGCGATCGTGGTGCACCTGTTCCGCGTGTTCTTCACCGGCGCCTACCGCAAGCCGCGTGAGATCAACTGGGTGATCGGTGTCGGCCTGCTGGTCCTGGCCATGCTCGAGGGCTTCGCCGGCTACTCGCTGCCGGACGACCTGCTCTCCGGCACCGGTCTGCGGATCGCCTCGTCGATCGCGCAGTCGATCCCGGTGATCGGCACCTGGGCGTCGTTCCTGGTGTTCAACGGCGAATGGCCGGGCGAGAACTTCCTGCCCAGGCTCTACGTCGTGCACATCCTGCTGGTGCCGGGCATCCTGCTGGCCCTGATCGGGGCGCACCTCGGCATCCTGTGGCACCAGAAGCACACCGACTTCCCCGGCCCGGGCAAGACCGAGGACAACGTCGTCGGCCACCGGGTGTTCCCGGTGTTCGCGGTGAAGTCCGGCGGGTTCTTCATGATGGTCTTCGCGATGCTCGCCCTGCTGGGTGGCCTCGCGCAGATCAACCCGATCTGGGCGTTCGGTCCGTACGACCCGTCGAAGGTCAGCTCGGCGTCCCAGCCCGACTGGTACATCGGCTTCCTCGACGGTTCGACCCGGCTCATGCCGCCGTGGGAGTTCCGCGGCCTGGGTCACACGGTCGCCGCGGTCTTCTGGCCGACGGTGATCCTGCCCGGCATCCTGTTCACGCTGCTGGCGCTGTGGCCGTGGCTGGAGGCGAAGTTCACCGGGGACCGTGACTCGCACAACCTGCTGCAACGGCCGCGGGAGGCGCCGACCCGCACCGCGATCGGCGCGATGGCGATCAGCTTCTACCTGGTGCTGTTGATCTCGGGTGGTAACGACGTCATCGCGAAGACGTTCAGCATCTCGCTGAACGCGATGACGTGGGCCGGCCGGATCGGGCTGATCATCGTCCCGCCGATCGCCTACAAGGTCACCAAGGAGATCTGCATCGCGCTGAACAAGCGGGACGAGGAGCGCGAGCACCACGGCATCGAGACGGGCATCATCCGTCAGCTGCCGACCGGCGAGTTCGTCGAGGACCACCGGCCCAAGCCGGAGCCGGTTCCCGACCACCCGCTGGTCCCGACGCACCGGTTCGAGCTGTCCCCGGTCGGTGCCGCGCACGGCGACGGCGCGGGCGGCAGGGGCGGCCTGGCCACCCGCGCCCGCAAGGCCGTCACGGGGTTCTTCGTCGAGGAGAAGGGCAAGGGCGAGCACTAGCCCGCCCGACCGGAGCGAGCCAGCCGAGGCCGCTCGTGGGAGCACACCAGCTCCCGCGAGCGGCCTCGCGGCGTCTGGGAGGACGTTCCGGGCGGCGGGGCGGGACGGTCCGCGGTCAGCCTGGGCCGGGGCCCGGGCGGTGTTCGGCGCGGCGGCTGCCGGGGTCGCGTGGCGCGGCCGGCCGGGGAGCGGGCAGCCGGCTCGCGGCCCGCGCGGCGCCGCGGACCGGCCAGGCCCAGGTGCCGTTGATCCGGACCAGCCGGGCGCCGGGGCTGGCCAGCCAGCGCTCGATCCGCTCCATCTCCTCCACCGAAGCGGCCGGGGTCGGCCCGGGCCCCGGGCGGACGGTCTCGGCGGTCGCGAGCACCGCGTCCACCCAGGGCCGGGGATCCTCGCCGCGGGCGACCGTCGCCGCCCCGGCCAGCCGGCCGTGCCGGACGACCGCCAGGTCCCACCCGCGGTCCGCGGTCGGTACCGCACCGACCAGCTCAGCCACCCCGCCGAGCGCGGCCAGCCGCTGCTGGCGGGCGGCCGCCCGGACGAATGCCACCATCCGATCGCGCACGACGGCCGCCTCCTCGAACCGCTCCTGGGCGGCCAGCCGCTCGATCCGCCGCCTGGCCGCGGCGATCATCCCCTCCGGGTCGGCGGTCATCGCCTCCCGGGCGGCGGCGACCAACTCGGCGTAGTCCTCGACCGACTGTCGCCCCTCGCACGGCGCGCCGCAGGCACCCAGCTCCGCCAGCGCGCACGCGGGGCTTGGCCGGCGCGGCGAGAGCCGCCCGCCGCAGCGGCGCAGCGGCACCGCCGCCAGCAGCGCCTCGGCGGCCAGCTCCGCCTGCCTGGTGTTGCCGAACGGTCCGAGGTAGGTGGCGCCGTCCGCGCGCACCTGGCGGACCTGGGACAGCCGGGGGAACGGCTCGTCGGTCAGCCGCAGGTAGATCGTCCGCTCGGGGAACTTCGACTTCCGGTTGTACGGCGGCTTGTGCTCGGCGATCAGCCGCAGCTCGCGCACCGCGGCCTCTAACCCGTGGGCGCACTCGATCGCGTCCACCCGTTCGGCGGCGGCGACCATCTCGGCCATCCGCGACCTGGTCTCGCTCGCGGTGAAGTACGTCCGCACCCGGGAGCGCACCGAGGTGGACGTGCCGACGTAGAGCACGCGGCCGGTGCCGTCGCGGAACAGGTACACACCGGGGCCGGTCGGCAGCCCGTCGGCGAGCGAGCGCTTCCGCCGCTGCGCGGGGGAGACCCGCGCGCTGTAGGCCTGGACGTCCTCGAGGGTGGTCACGCCCAGGTTGCCCAGCCGTTCGAACAGCCCGTGCAGCACGTCGACGGTGGCCCGGGCGTCGGCGAGCGCCCGGTGGCAGGGCTGCGTCCTGGCCCGGAACAGGCGGGCCAGCGAGGACAGCCGGTTGTCCGGGGTCTCGTCCCGGGTGATGACCCGCCGGGCCAGGCGGGCGGTGTCGAGATGCTCCCAGGCGGGCACCGGGTAGCCGGCGCGCTGGCAGGCCGCCCGCAGGAAGCCGAGGTCGAAGCCAGCGTTGTGGGCGACGAGCACCGCCCCGCGGGAGAACTCCAGGAACGCCGGCAGCACCTCGGCCAGCGGCGGCGCGGTCGCCAGCATCGCGTCGGTGATCCCCGTGAGCACGGTGATCAGCGGCGGCACGCCCTCGGTGGTGCGCACCAGCGTCGCGAACTCGCCGAGCACCTCGCCGCCGCGGACCTTCACCGCGCCGATCTCGGTGATCTCGGCGACCTCCGGGCCGGTGCCGGTCGTCTCCAGGTCGACGACGACGAACGTCACGTCGGCCAGCGGCCGCCCAAGCTCGTCGAGGCTGCGCTGGACGGCGAGTGGCGCCGCGGGGTCGAGGGGCACGGGCCTGACCGTAGCGACCAGCTCCGACACTCCTGCCCACCGGCCCGTCGCTGGCACGTGCGCGGGTGATGACGCCCACGGTGTGGTCGCGCGGCGGCCGCAGGCCGGAAAACCGAGGTCATCCGCCTGCCAGGCGGCGATCGCGTCCCGGTGGCGTGCCGCGGCGCCGGGACGCGGAAACCCGGCTGTCCGGCGCCGCGGCCGCTGCGAGCTGGTGGATGGGCGCCCAACCCGCCCGCGGCGGGATCAGGCGAACGGGCGGGTGAAGCCGGCCGGTCCGGCGGTGATGACCCGGAACTCGTTGCCCTCCGGGTCGGCGAGCAGGTAGCCGGCCTCGCCCACGTCGTCGGCCGTGTCGATCCGGCGGACCCGCCTGGCGCCGAGCGTCGCCAGCCAGCCGGCGACCCGCTCGGCGTCGACCGCGTACAGGTCGAGCTGGAGCCGGCCACGGCTGGGGCTCAGCTTGCGGACCCGGCGGAGCAGCAGCTTCGGCCCGGCACTCGCGGGGTGCCGCAGCTCGGCGCTGTCCCGGCCGCGGCTCGCAACCTCATATCCCAGGGCGCGGGTCCAGAAACGGACCATCCGTTCCACATCCACGCAGTCGACCCCGACCCTGGCGACCCTCAACCCATGTGTCTCGAACCAGGCCACACCGCATGATTGCGCATTGGGCGCCGATTGGCGGCACGGTGTCCGCCGTGTCGCCACCGCCACTGCGGCCAGGACCCGCCAACGAGGCCCCGGGCGAGGCCGCCGACCAGCCCGGGCGATGCCCTGGGGCGGCAGCGCGGGGCCGCCCGGTCCGGTCGCGGCCGGCCGCGGCGGCGGTGGATAGGGTTCACGCCATGGCGTCTGTGTTCACCCGGATCATCAACCGGGAGCTGCCTGGCCGGTTCGTCTACGAGGACGAGCACACGGTCGCGTTCCTGACCATCGCGCCGATCCGGCCCGGCCACACCCTGGTCGTCCCCCGGCTGGAGGTCGATCACTGGATCGACCTGCCGGACGAGGCGCAGCGTGAGCTGTGGAGCGCGGCGGCCAAGGTCGGCCGGGCGATCTACAAGGCCTTTCAGCCCCGTCGGGTCGCCGCGATCATCGCGGGGCTGGAGGTGCCGCACACCCATGTGCACCTGATCCCGATCGAGAGCGAGAAGCAGCTCGACTTCGGCCTCGCCGACCACAACCCGGCGCCGGAGGCGATGGACGAGGCGGCCGAGCGCATCCGCGCCGCCCTGGCCTGACGGACGCGCTGCCGCCGCCCGTTCGGGAACGGGAAACGAACGGGCCGGCCGCCCGTTCGGGAGCGGGAAGCGAACGGGCCGGCCGCCCGGCCCGCGCGAGGCGCGGGAGCGAGGGCGGCCGGCCCGATGGCCCGCGGGGGGAGCCCGGGCCCGCCAAGTAACCGAACTAGGCCGGCTCGACCGCGAAGAGCGGGTTCCAGTACAGCGTGTTGTGTCCCGGCGGGACGTCGAACACGACGTAGCCCGTCACCCGCTGGCCGGCCCGCAGGTCGTCGGCGGACAGGTCCTGCAGGTCGTGGAAGTAGGTGGCCTCGTAGCGGGTGCCGTCCGACGTCTGGACGAAGAAGTCCAGCTGGTAGACGTTGTTCTCCCCGCTGACCATCTCCACGGTGAAGTTGGCCACGACGAACGAGCCGTTCTCCGGCGGGTCGCCGTAGCTCGCGACCGGCTCCGTGGTCGCGCAGACGCTGTTCAGCGTGATCCGCGCCTGGTAGGTGGAGATGTCCGTGTCGCCGTCGCCGTTGACGGTCGCCGTCTGGCCGATCTCGAGGACGCCGGCCGGGGCGGCGCCGGGTGGCGGGCCGAGCGGGTCGCAGCCCTCCGGGTTGCCACCACCCGCCGGCGGGGCGCCCCCACCGGCCGGCGCGGTCGCCTCGCTGCCCGGCGCGGGCGGCGGCGTGGCAACGGGCTCGGTGCCGGGTGGCAGCAGCGCGCTCGGCGGCGTCGGCGGCGCGGTTACCTCGTCACCCTGGCCGCCAGTCACCGCGAGCGCGACGACGACACCGATGACGATCGCCGCGACAGCGCCGAGCACGCTGAGCACGATGACGGCGGTCTTGTTCGACTTCTGCTGCGGCTGGCCGGGCCACGGCGCCGGCGTGCCCTGCTGGGGGTAGGCGGGCTGCTGCTGGTAGCCCGGCGCCTGGTAGCCGGGCTGGCCGTAGGCCGGCGCCTGCTGCTGGTAGCCGGTCTGCGGGTAACCGGGCTGCTGGTAGCCCGGCTGCTGGTAGCCGCCCTGGTCGTAGCCGCCCTGCTGGTAGGGCGTGGTCTGCGGCCAGCCGCCAGGTGCCGGGGTGCCCGGCGGCGGCGTGCCCTGGCCGTAGCCACCGGCCGGCTGCTGGCCGCCGCCCGGCGACGGCCACCCACCGCCCGGCGGCGGGGTCTGCGCTGGTGGGGTGTTGCCTGGCGTCTGGCCGCTCGCCGCCCATGAGGCCCCGCCGTCGACGCGGGCCGTCGCGGCCGAGTGCCAATCGTTGTCCTGGCCCGCCGGTGGGCTCGCTGGCCAGTTGCCGGCGGCCGGCTCTCCGCCGCCTGGCGGTCCCGGGGGGGTCTGATTGCTCACGGTGATCCTCTCGGGCTGCACCCCGCTTCGGAACGGAGTAATCCGCAATGGGCTCCTGAGAATGCAGACATTACAGAAGTCTGGTTTGCCCTCATTGTTGCCCTCTGGCTACCCAAGCGCGTTGTGATGGCGCAGTTCTGGTGCCGGTCAAATAGTTGCATGCGCACCTTCTTGTCGGCGGGTGCGGGCCGGCTCGTCCGCCGCGCCGGCCGGTGCGCGACGCTGATCCGCCGGCATCGGCCCGGACTGATGGTGACTGGGCCCGACTGGCCCTGACCGGCGGTGCCCCGCTCGCGGCGGGCTACGCTGGAGTGTCACCTGCCGTATCTGCGCTGGGAGTCTGTATCGTGCCCGCCGACCTGCCCCGTCTGGACGTCGGGTGAGCGATCCGCTGCCCGCCGAGGTCCGCGCGCAGGTCGTTGCCTACGCCGCCGACACGCTCGCCGACCTCGACGACGCCGAGGTACCGCCGAGCCTGGCCGCCGTCCGCCGGTTCACGCCGAGCCGCCGGGCCCGCCAGGGCGCGCTGCCGCTGGCAGCCGCCGTCGAGCACGACGCCGTCTTCCGCGGCCGGGTCGCCGAGTGGGTCCGCCGCGTCCACCCCGAGCTCGCCGCCGCGGTGACCGGGCCGGACGGGCCGCCGGTCGCCGCGCCGCCGGCCGAGGTCGCCGCGCTCGCCTTCGTGCTGCGCCCCGCCGGCTGGGAGGAGATGGTCGCCGCGGCCGCGGGCTCCGCCGCCCAGGAGGCGCGGGCCGCGCGCGTCGACGAGGCGCAGCGGGAGATCAACCGGCTCACCGAGGCGCTGGCCGCCGCGCGCCGGGCCGGCCAGCTGGAGCAGGAGCAGCTGCGCGAGCAGCTGGCCGCCGCCCGCTCGGAGGCCGACGAGCTGCGGCGGCGGCTGCGCGGCTCGGGCGAGAAGATCCGCCGGGCCGAGCTCGCCGCCCAGGAGGAGACCGCGGCGGCGGTGGCCGCCCGCGACGCCGCGCACGCCGCCGCCCGGGCGGCCGAGGCGGAGGCGCGCCGGCTGCGGGCCAGGGTGAGCGAGCTGGAGACGGCACTGGCGAACAGCCGGCGCGAGGGCCGGGAGGCCCGCAGCATCGACGACGCCCGGCTGCGGGTCCTGCTCGACACGCTCATGGGCGCGGCCAACGGGGTCCGCCGCGAGCTCGGGCTGCCCAGCACCGTGCAGCGGCCGGCCGACCTGTACTCCCCGGCCGGCGCCCAGGAGTTCGACCCGTTCTCCGCGGTCGGCGGCAAGGGCCGTCCCGAGGACGACCCGTCCATCATCGACGAGGTGCTCGGCGTCCCGGGCGTCCACCTGATCATCGACGGCTACAACGTCACCAAGCGCGGCTACGGGACGCTGCCGCTGCACGCCCAGCGGGTCCGGCTGCTGTCCGGTCTCGGCCCGCTGGCCGGCCGGGCGCCGGACGCCGAGATCACCGTGGTGTTCGACGCCACAGCGGTGAGCAGCCGCCCGGTCGGGGTGAGCGCGCCGCGCGGCGTGCGGGTGCTGTTCAGCCAGCTTGGCCAGCTCGCCGACGAGGCGATCATCCGGCTGGTCCGGGTCGAGCCGCCGGGCCGGCCGGTCGTGGTGGTCACCTCCGACCGGGAGATCGCCGAGAACATCGCCGCCGCCGGCGCCCGCGCGGTCGCCTCCGCCGCCCTGCTCGCCCGCCTCGAACGCTGACGCCCACGCGCCACCGCGCGGTCAGCGGCGGGGTGCGGCCCCGCCGCGGTGGCCGGGGGCCGGGCACGCGCGCCGAAACTGTCGGACCGGGTGTCTACCGTGCGCCACAAGGAGGATGACAGGCCGGTACCAGGACAGGCTGCCGCGACGACAGCCCGTCACGACGACCGGACGGCACGACGCCGGCCGGGCCGCGACGGGCCGAGACCGTGACGGGCTGGCGCTGGGCGGGCCGGAACGTGAGGTGAGCGCCATGCTGATCGACTGCGACGCCTGCTCGGCACGCGGGGACGCGTGCGCGGACTGTGTGGTGTCGGTGCTGCTGGCGCCGCCCCAGGTGGTCGAGTGGGACGAGGAGGAGCGACGCGCGCTGGCCGTGCTGGCCGACGCCGGGCTGATCCCGCGGCTGCGCCTGGTCACCGCGCCCGAGGTGGTCTCGGGCGGGCCGGTCGTCCCCGCCGGCCCGTCGCGCCAGCCGACCCAGGGCGTGATCCCGCTGTCCGAGCCGTTCTCGCCGGGCCCGCCCGGCCGGCGCCCGGCAACCAACCGCCGCTCCGACGCCACCCGCCCGGCCACGCGCCGCAGCCGAGCCGGGTGACGC
>JADGHD010000744.1 GCA_019689615.1 Frankia sp.
GGAGATGTTTATAAGTGACAGGCTCACCGGGCCACGCGACGCCACCGGGCCGCGCGGCCCCCAGACGGGGCCGCGTCCTGGGCACACCGGGCCGCGGGATGCCCGCACCGGCCCGCGCGACGCCCGAACGGGGCCCCGCGACGCCCGCACCGGGCCGCGCGACCGGATGGGGCCGCGCGACGACCCGTACCCGGACCGGTCCGGGCCGAGGCACGACCCGTACCAGGGGCCGTCCAGCCCGCGGCACGAGCCGTACCGGGAAGGGCCGCCGCCGGACCGGCCGGCGCGCCCGCCGCGGGACCGGGGGACCGGCCCACGCGACGCCGGCTCCGGCCCACGGGGCGTCCGTCCCGGTCGTGATCCCGACAACGATCTGTACGCTGGGCCTGGGCCCGGTTATGGTCCTGCTCGCCGCCCTGGGGCGGTCCAACGTGGCCTCCACGGGGGCGGTCATGCCGACGGTCGTGGGGGTGGCCGCGGTGGTGTCGACGCGGACGGCATCTACGATGCGCAGACGCAGCTGTCCAGCCGGGCCCCTGCCCCGGACCGTCGCGTCGACGACCCCAGGCGACGGCCGGGCGGGCATTCTCCGAACGACCGGAGCTGGTAACTCCTGATGGATCCATCCGAGCCGAACGAGCTCGTTCTGCTACTGGTGAAGGTCGGCTTCCTCGCGCTGCTGTGGTCGTTCGTCCTCGTGGTGGTGCGCGCGGTGCGCGCCGACCTGCTGGACCCGTCTCGGCGGCGGCCGGCCCGGCGCTCGCCCGCGCCCGCTCCGGCCGGTGGACCGGCGCCGGTCCCGGTCCGGCGCCAGGCGCCGCCCGTGCCGGCTCCGCCACCCCCGGCACCGATCCACAATGCGAACACGCCGCGACGACTCGTTGTCACAAAGGGGCCGCTCGCGGGCACCGTCATCCCACTGACCGGCGAACCGATCACCATCGGACGGGCTCCGGACTCCTCGCTGGTACTCGACGATGACTTCGCGTCCGGTCGACATGCGAGACTCTTCCCTCGCGACGGCACCTGGTACGTCGAAGATCTTCAGTCGACCAATGGCACATTTCTCGACCACACGAAAGTGACCAATCCCATGCCGATACCCCTCGGCGCGCCGGTCAGGATCGGCAAGACGGTCCTGGAGCTCCGCCGGTGAGCCTTCGGCTTCACTACGCGATCCGCTCGGACGTTGGCCACGTCCGAGAGATAAATGAGGACTCGGCCTACGCCGGCCCACACCTGCTGGCTGTCGCCGACGGCATGGGCGGGCACGCGGCCGGCGAGGTGGCGAGTTCGACGGTCATCTCGGCCCTCGCGGAGCTGGACCGAGAGATCGACGCCCAGGACCTGCTGGAGCGGCTGGTCGAGGCGATGCAGCACGCGAACGCGCAGCTGCGCGCGCTGGCCGCCAGGGACGGGTCGCTGGACGGGATGGGCACGACGGTCACCGCCCTGCTGGCCTCCGGCGATCACCTCGGGGTCCTGCACGTGGGCGACTCCCGCTGCTACCTGCTGCGCGGCGGCGAGCTGCACCTGATCACCCACGACCACACGCTGGTCCAGGACCTGGTCGACCAGGGCCGGATCACGCTGGAGCAGGCGAACACCCACCCGCAGCGCTCGCTGCTGATGCGGGCGCTCGACGGCCGCGAGGTCGAGCCGGACCTGTCGATCCGCCAGGCCCTCCTGCACGACCGTTACCTGCTGTGCAGCGACGGCCTGTCCGGCGTCGTCAGCGGCGAGACGATCCTGGAGGCGCTGCTGGTCGACAGCCCGCAGGACGCCGTCGACCGGCTGGTCGAGCTGGCGCTCAAGGGCGGCGGGCCCGACAACATCACGGTCGTCGTCGCCGACGTGGTGGAGGACGAGGGCGAGGACGCCGACACGACGGCGCTCGTCGCCGGCGCGGCGGCGGAGAAGGGCAGCGTGCCCGGGGCGGCGGCGGCGCGGATCGGGCCGAACCCGGAAGGCTCCGACGGTGACTCGGCCGCCGCGCGGGCCGCGCGGATCGGCCGCCGCCGGTCGCGCTCGGCCGGGCTGTCCGCCCAGGACTTCGCCGACGACCAGCCCCGGGGCGGCCGCCGGTTCGTGTTCATCGGGGTCACCGTCGTGGTCGTGCTGGTGGTGATCGGCGCGGCCGGCTGGGCCTGGGTGCGCAACCAGTACTACGTCGGCGTCGACAACGAGCAGGTCGCGATCTTCCAGGGAGTGGACTTCGCCGGGCTGTCATCGGTCCACTCCCGGCACGGCCCGCTCTCCGAGGTCCCCGAGGCCTTCCAGGCCGAGGTCCGCCGCGGGATCCCGGCGGACAGCCTCGAGGACGCGGAGAAGATCATCGAGGAGCGGCTGCTCGGCTCGGCGACCAGGCCGTCCCCGTCCCCCACCCGGTCGTCCAGCCCGTCCCCGTCGCCGACGTCGCCCCTCGG
>JADGHD010000044.1 GCA_019689615.1 Frankia sp.
GCCAGGGCCCGCCCGGGCGGTCCCGACGAGGCCGGGCGGGCCCTGGCACGTTCGCGCGGCCTACCGCGCCCCGGCCGCCCCGGCCAGCGCCTTGACCGCGGCCAGCAGGTGGCGGCCGAGCAGGTCGAGGTCGGGCGCGGCGAGCACGTTGCCGTTGCCGCGCAGCGTCACCACCAGCGCCGCCGGTGAGCCGGGCCCGTCGACCGAGCCGACCGCGCAGATCACCTCGAGGTCGTGGCGCAGCGGCAGGTCCGGCTCGGGATCGGCCGGCAGCAGCTCGTGCAGCGCCCGGTCGGTCACCGCCGCCCAGCCGTCGTCCCTCGCCGGCGCCTGGTCGAAGCGGCCGAGGTAGTTGAACTCGATCGGGGGCACCGGCGCGTCGCGCAGCCGCGGGTCCGCGCGGACGCCCTGGGCCAGGCCGAAGTCGAAGCCCTGGTTGGGCACCTCGGCCAGCCGGCGCGCGGTCGCCAGCGCCGTCGCCCACAGCGCCTCGCCGGCCCCGGCGTCGCCGGCGTCGGCCGGCACCGGGATCCGGAACGGGAACACGCTGGTGAACCAGCCCACCGTGGCCGAGGTGTCGACGTCGTCGGCCATCGCGCCGGTGGCCGTCGCGGCGACGAGGTGGTCGAACCGGCCGTGCGACTCCAGGTCGACGACCACCTCCGGCAGCGCCGGCCGCCAGCGGCGCACCGCCTGGCCCAGCGCGGCGAGCAGCAGCTCGCGCAGCCCGACCTCGCGGCCGACCGCGCCGACCAGCGCCGCGGTCGTCTGCGGGGAGGCGGCGACCGTCGTGACGACCAGGCTCGCGGCGCGGTCGGTGGCCGGGTCGGTCGGCCGGCTGCCCAGCGGGTGGCCGGCCGCGGCGAGCTCGTCGGCCCAGTACCGCACCTGGGCGGCCACCTCGTCGGAGTGCGCGCGGCGCTGCGCCAGCTCGCTGTAGCGCAGGTAGCTGGTCAGCTCGCCGGTCGCCTGGCCCGGCTGGGCGAGTGCCCGGAGCATGACCGCCCAGGACACCGCGTCCACGGCCAGGTGGTGCACCGACAGCGCGAGCAGGTCCGCGTCCGGCAGGTACAGCGCCGCGAGCATCCGCCCGGCCGCCGGGTCGACCCGGTCGATCGTCGCCCGCGCCTGCGCCGCGAGCACCTCCGTCGCCGCGCCTGGCGCGACCCGCAGGACCTCCGCGGCCTTGACCGCCCCGACCGGGCGGGTGAGCACCGCGTCGCCGCCGGGGGTGAGCGTGGCGCGCAGCATCGGGTGGCGGTCGAGCAGCCCCTGCAGGGCCGCCTCGACGCCGGCCGCGCCGATCCCCGGCGGGACCGCGATCAGCTGGGTCTGGGTGAACCGGCGCAACGAGCCCGCCCGCAGGTACCACTGCGCGACCGGCAGCGGAGGGACCATCCCGAGCCCGTCGTCCGCGGCCCGGCCGGGCCCGCCCGGGCCGCGCTGGGCGGCGTGCGCGTCGGCCGCCTCGGCGAGGTCGCGGATGGTGCGGCTGACCGCCACCATCCGCGCGGTGAGCGTGAGGCCGGCGGCGCGGGCCCGGCTCACCAGGGCGATCGTCGAGATGCTGTCGAGGCCGAGGTCCGCGAGGTCCGCGTCCACGCCGGCGGGCGCCGCGCCGAGCAGCTCGGTGGCGATCGTCCACAGCGCCCGCTCGGTCCCCGTCCGCGGCGGCGCGCCGGCCGCCTCCGCTGCGCCGGACGCGCCGCCGCTGGCCAGCGCATCCAGCGCGCGGACGTCCACCTTGCCGTTCTGGGTGATCGGCAGGGCGTCCAGGAGCACGAACCGGGCCGGCACCAGGTGCGCCGGCAGCCGGTCGGCGAGGTAGGCCCGCAGCGACGCCGGGGTCGGCGGGTCCGCGGCGTCGGCTGGGCCCGACCGGTCCGGCACGACGAAGGCGACGAGGGCGTGGCCGGCGCCGCGGGCCACAGCCCGCACCACCGCGGCCGCGACCCCGGGCATCGCGCGCACGGCGGCCTCGATCTCCGCCGGCTCGATCCGGTAGCCGCGGATCTTGACCTGGTCGTCGCCGCGGCCGAGGTACTCGATCGCCCCGGTCGGCGCGCGGCGCACGACGTCGCCCGTGCGGTACATCCGCTCGCCCGGGGAGAACGGGTCGGCGACGAACCGGCTGGCGGTCTGCCCCGGCCGGCCGAGGTAGCCCCGGGTGACCTGGGGGCCGCCCAGGTAGAGCTCGCCGGCCACGCCCGGCGGGACCAGCCGCAGCCGGGAGTCCAGGACGTAGGCCCGCATGCCGGCCACCGGGTGGCCGATGCTCGGCTCGGGCGAGTCGGCCAGCGCGGCCGACGCGGCGTCGACGGTCGTCTCGGTCGGCCCGTAGAAGTTGTGCGCCGACGTCGTCGGCAGCGCGCGCAGCCGGTCCCACACGTCCTGGCCGACCGCCTCGCCGCCGAGCCCGAGCACCGCCAGCGGGCAGCGCTCCCCGTCGGCCGTGGACTCCAGCAGGCCCGCCTGGGCGAGATGGCCGAACATCGACGGCGACGTCTCGATCATGTCGATGCCGAACCGGCGGATCCCGGCCACCAGCCGGGCCGGGTCGCGCTGCTCTTCGGCGTCGAACACGTGGACCGCGTGGCCGGACAGCAGGGCCAGTGTCGGCTGCCAGGACGCGTCGAAGCTCATCGACCAGGCGTGCCCGACCCACAGCGGCCGGCCGAGACGGCGCACCGCCGGGTCGTAGATCCGGGTGCGGTGGTCGGCCAGCAGCGCGGCGATGCCGCGGTGCGTCCCGATCACGCCCCGGGGCTCTCCCGTCGACCCGGACGTGAAGATCGTGTACAGCGCCTGGTCCGGCAGCGGCCTGGCCGCCGGCCGGCTGGTCGGCCGCTCGGCCAGGCGGGCCGCGGTGGCCGGGGCGTCCAGGTTGAGCACCCCGACCGGGCAGCCGGGCAGCGCTTCGGCGGTGGCGATGGCGAGCACGGCCGAGGTCCGCTCGACCAGCGTGGCGAGCCGGGCCGCCGGCACCGGCCACTCGACCGGCACCGCCGTGGCGCCGGCCAGCGTCACCGCCAGCAGGGCGACGACGTGGCGCGGGCCGCGCGGCAGCGCGAGCACGACCGCGTCCTCGGCGCCGACCCCGCGCGCGATCAGCTCGTGGGCGAGCCGGGCCGCGGCCGAGCCGAGTTCGCCGTAGCTGAGCCGGCCGGTCTCGGCGCCGGCGAGCACGTGCCCGTCCTCGATCGCGGCCGGGCCGGCCGACCAGCTCAGCGCCAGCGCCGTGGGGCGCTCCTCGACGTGCCGCCAGAACAGGTCGGCCACGCTCGGCGGGTCGCCGTCGGGCGGGGCCGCCGGCGCCGGCAGCCCGGGCGGGGCCACCGGGGTGAGCAGGGCTGCCCGTTCGCCGGGCAGCAGGATGTCGAGCGTGTCGGGGCTGGCGTCGGCGTGCTCTGGCATGGCGCGCAGCAGCCGCAGCAGCCGCTCGCCCAGCTGGGCCGGCTCGATCGTGGGCAGCAGGTCGGCGCGGTGCTCCAGCACGACGTACAGCCGGCCCTCGTTGAGGTAGGGCACCAGGGTCAGCGGGTAGTGGGTGAGGCTGTCCAGCCGCAGCGGCGTGAACACCACCCCGTCGGGCGCGCGGACCACGTCGGCCATCGACCCGCGCGGGGCGTTCTGGAACACCATCAGCGTGTCGAACAGCTCCGGGTGGCCGGCGAGCCGCTGCAGCGCGGCGAGCCCGACCGCGCCGTGCGCCCGCATCGAGGCGACCTCGCGCTGCAGGGCGGCGCAGGCCTTCGCGACGGTCGGCGCGGCGTCCAGGCGCACCCGGACCGGCACCGTGTTGATGAACAGGCCGACCATGTCCTCGACGCCGGTGAGCTGCTCGGGGCGGCCGGCGACCGTCGCACCGAACACCACGTCGCGCCGGTCGATCAGCCGGCCGAGCAGCACCGCCCACGCATACTGGGTGAGCGTGTTGACGGTCAGGCCGTGCTCGCGCGCCCAGCCGGCGAGCCGGGCGCTGTCGGCGGCGTCCAGGCCGACCTCCACCGATACCGGCAGCGCCGCGGCGGTACCGCGCCGGCCCGGAGCCAGGATCGACGGCTCGGCCAGCTCGGCGAGGTAGTCGCGCCAGGCGGAGCGGGCCAGCTCCGGGTCCTGGCTGCGCAGCCAGGCGACGTAGTCCCGGTACGGCCGCACCGGCGGCAGGTGGTCGGCCCGGCCGCCGCCCAGGTAGGCGCCGACCAGGTCGCGCACCATCGTCGGCACCGACCAGCCGTCGACGACGATGTGGTGCACCGTCCCGATCAGCCGGTAGTGCCCCGGCTCGGTCCGCGCCAGGGCGAACCGCATCGCCGGCCCGTTGGCCAGGTCGAACGGGACCCGGCGTTCCCGCTCGGCGAGCTCGTCGAGCTCGGTGCGCGCGCAGTCCACCTCCCGCCACGCCGGCTCGGCGTGGTCGGGGACGATCTGGACCGGGTGCGGCACGCCCTCGTCAAAGAACGACACCCGCAGGTTCGGGTGCCGGTCGAGAAGGGCGACCGTGGCCCGGCGCAGCCGGTCGACGTCGAGCGGGCCGTCGATGTCGGCGATGAACTGGATCGTGTACGGGTCGACCGCGCCCGGCTCGCGGGCCCGCGCCAGCGCGTACAGGCCGGTCTGCAGCGGGGTGAGCGCGAGGACGTCGACGATCCGCCGCCGCGCCGTCCCGGTGGCGCTCACCTGGCCCCCCACGCCTGCTCCAGGGCCGCCAGCTCCGTCGGGTCCAGGCCGGACGCGCTCATCGGCGCGGTCTGTGGGGCCGCCCAGCGGTCCGCGGCCGGGACCTCACCGTCATCGGCGCGGCTGGCCGTGGCCGCGTCGATCGCCGCGGCCACCTCGGCGAGCGTCTCGTGCTCGAACAGCAGCCGCGGCTCGAGCGCCAGCCCGGCCTCCCTGGCCTTCGCGGCGACCTGGATCGAGACGATGCTGTCGCCGCCCAGGGCGAAGAACCGGTCCGAGCGCCCGACCCGGGGCACGCCCAGCACGTCGGCGATGATCGCGGCGAGCGCCCGTTCGGTGTCGGTGACCAGCTCGTCGGCGACCGCGGTGACCGCCAGGTCCGGCGGCGGCAGCGCCGGCCGGTTGATCTTGCCGGACCTGGTCAGCGGGATCTCGTCGAGGACGACGACCACCGCGGGCACCGCGTAGCCCGGCAGCCGCTCGCCGACGTGCGCGCGGACCAGCTCGGCGAACGCCCGGTCGTCCAGTCCGGTGTCCTCGCCGCCGCCGCGCACGACGTAGCCGACGATCGCGTCCGCGCTGTGCAGCGGGTGCAGCCGCGCGGCGGCGGCCGCGACGCCGGGCGCCGCGCGCAGCGCCGCCTCCACCTCGCCCAGCTCGATCCGGAAGCCGCGGATCTTGACCTGGTGGTCGGTGCGGCCGACGAAGCGCAGCCGCCCCTGCGCGTCCCACCAGCCGCGGTCGCCGGTCAGGTAGAGCCGCCCGCCCGGCCGGGTGGCGAACGGGTCGGCGACGAAGCGGCTCGCGGTCAGGCCGGGCCGGCGCCAGTAGCCGCGGGCGAGCTGCGCGCCGGACACGCAGATCTCGCCGACCGTGCCCGGCGGCACCGGCCGCAGCAGGTCGTCGAGGATGAGGATCCGCACGCCGGGTACCGGCCGCCCGGCGGCCAGCCGCCCGGGGGAGACGGTCGCGCGCACCATCGCCCCGGCGGTCTCGGTCGCCCCGTAGGAGTTGACCAGGTGGCTGTCGGGCGCGGTGGCGCCGAGCCGGTCCAGCAGCGGGTCGAGCAGCGGCTCGCCGCTGCACACCCAGCGGCGCACCCCGCGCACCGCGTCCGGCTCGGTGTCGACGAGCACGCTGACCGCGCTGGCCACCATCGTCACCTGGCCGACCGGGTGCTGGCGCGCGAGCCTGGCCAGCGCGGACATGTCGCGGGCCTGCTCGTCGTCGGCGACCAGCATCTCCGCCCCAGCCGCGACCGCGGCGAGCAGCTCCAGCGGGCCGTCGAGGAAGCTCAGCTGCCCCTGCAGGAGCCGCACGTCCGGCTCGTCGACCGGGTAGAGCAGCGGCTGCCAGGCGAGCCGGTTGGCCATCGCCCGCTGGGTGCCGACGACGCCCTTGGGCACGCCGGTCGACCCGGAGGTGAACAGCAGGTAGGCGGCGTGCTCGCCGCGCAGGCCGAGCCCGCCGCCCGCCGTGCCGTACTCCCACACCACGGGCCGCGCCGCGGCGATCGCGGCCTGGGTGGCCGGGTCGTCGAGGAGTACCCGCGGGGTGTCGTTCGCCGGCAGCAGGTCGGCGACGGGACCGGTGGTGAGCACGCAGACCGCCCGCGCGTCGTCGAGCATGAAGCCGAGCCGCTCGGCCGGCAGCCGCAGGTCCAGCGGCAGGAACGCCGCCCCGGCCTTCATCACCGCGACCAGCGCCACCACCATGTCCAGCGTGCGGGGCAGCGCGATCCCGACGAACGTGTCCGGCCCCGCGCCGAGCTCGCGCAGGTGGCCGGCCAGCCGGTCGGCGCGCTCGTGCAGGGTCGCGTGGTCGATCGCCGCGTCGCCGCAGCGCGCCAGACGGTCGCCCGGCGCGGTTCGCCGCGCCCGCGCCAGCAGCTCCGCCACCGTCTGCGGGAACGGCTCGGCGGCGGCCACGTCCGGCCAGCTCCAGCGGTCGACGACGGCGGCCCGCTCGTCGCCGGAGAGCACGTCGAGCGCGGGCAGCGGGCGGTCCGGGTCGGCGGCGAGCGCGTCGAGCACCCGCACCAGCCGGTCGGCCATGGCCTGCACGGTCGCCCGGTCGTACAGCTCGGTGCGGTAGTTGATGCCACCGCCGAAGCCGTCGCCGTCGGCGTAGAAGTCGAACGTCAGGTCGAACTTCGCGGTGGTCTCGACCGGGGCCTCGGTGGTCAGCGTCGTGCCGCGCTCGTCCAGCGCCACGCTGACCAGCCCGGACTCGCGCAGGTGCACCAGCACCTGGAACAGCGGGTGGCGGGCCGGGGTGCGGGCCGGGTTGAGCGCGTCGACCAGCCGCTCGAACGGCAGGTCCTGGTGGGCGAGCGCGGCCAGCGCCGTCGCCCGGGTGCGGCGCAGCAGCTCGCGGCCGGTCGGCGTGCCCGCCAGGTCGTTGCGCAGCACCAGGGTGTTGACGAACATGCCGACCGTGCGCCCGACCTCCGGCCGGGTGCGGCCGGCGACCGGCGTGCCCAGCGGGATGTCGGTGCCGGCGCCGAGCGCGTGCAGCAGGATCGCCACGGCAGTCTGCAGCACCATGAACTCCGTGGCGTCGGTCTCGCGGGCGAGCCTGGCGAGCCGGCGGCGCAGCGTCGGCGGGACGCGCAGCGCGACGGTGTCGCCGGCGTCGGACTGGACCCGGGGCCTGGGCCGGTCCCGGCCGACGGCGGTGTCCTCGGGCAGCTCGGCGAGCGTGCGCCGCCAGAACGCGAGCTGCTCGGCCGCCAGGTTCGGCCGCTCGTCCGCGGCGCCGGCGGTGTCCGCGCCGCGGTCGGGGAACAGCTCGCGCTGCCACAGCGCGTAGTCGGCGTACTGGACCGCCAGCGGCTCCCACACCGGCGCCGTGCCGGCGAGCCGGGCCCGGTAGGCGGCGACCATGTCCTGGAACAGGATCGGCGCCGACCACTCGTCGGCCGCGATGTGGTGCACGACCACGCTCAGCCAGTGCAGCCGCGGCCCGGCCCGCAGCACCGTCGCCCGCAGCGGGGGCGCGGCCGCCAGGTCGAACAGGTGCCCGGCGAGGGCGGCGAGCTGGGCGCGCACGGCCCGCTCGGGGTCCGGCTCGCCGCTGAGGTCGACCACCGGCACCTCCACGTCGGCCGGCGGGCGGATCTCCTGGTAGGGCACGCCGTCGACGTCCGGGTAGACGGTGCGCAGGATCTCGTGCCGGGTGGTCACGTCGCGCAGGGCCGCGGCGAGCGCGGTGAGGTCGAGCTCGCCGTCGACGCGGGCGGTGAACGGGATGTTGTAGGTGCTGCGCGGCCCGTCGAGGCGGTAGCTCACCCACTGGCGGGTCTGCGCGTAGGACAGCGGCAGCCGCTCGGGCCGGTCGGGCCGGGCGCCGATCGGCGGCAGCTCCCGGCGGTCCCGGCCGCCGTCGGCGAGCGCCGCGTCGACCAGCGCGGCCAGGCCAGCCGGGGTGGGCGCGGCGAACGCGTCGGCCAGGCGCAGCCGCACGCCGGTGCGGGCCTCGATCGCGGCCAGCAGCGACGTCGCCAGCAGGGAGTGCCCGCCGAGCTCGAAGAACCCGGCGTCCACGCCGACCTGGTCGCGCCCCAGCGTCTCGGCGAACGCCGCGCACATCAGCCGCTCGGTCGCCGTCGCCGGCTCGCGGCCGGCCGTGCCCGCGGTCAGGTCCGGCGCGGGCAGGGCGGCCCGGTCGGCCTTGCCGTTCGCGGTCACCGGGATCTCGTCGAGCCGGACGAACGCCGTCGGCACCATGTGCGCGGGCAGCGCGGCGGCGAGGTGGCGGCGCAGCTCCTCCTCGAGCCCGCGATCCCCGGCCCACGCGCGCGAGTCGGCGGCGGGCACCACGTAGCCGACCAGGATCGTCCCGAGCCGGTCGGCCTCGGTGGCGACGACCAGGCACTGGCGCACCTGCGGGTGCCGGGCGAGCACCGCCTGGATCTCGCCGAGCTCGACCCGGAACCCGCGGATCTTCACCTGCTCGTCGGCCCGGCCGACGAACTCCAGCTCGCCGTCGGCGTTCCAGCGGCCCAGGTCGCCGCTGCGGTACAGCCGGCAGCCTGGCCGGAACGGGTCGGCGACGAACCTCGACGCGGTCAGGCCCGGCCGGCCGAGGTAGCCGCGGGCCAGCTGGCCGCCGCCGATGTAGATCTCGCCGACCACGCCGGGCGGCAGCAGCCGCAGCCGCTCGTCGAGGACGTAGACCTGGGTGTCGGCCTTGGGCGAGCCGATCGGCGCGACGCGGGTGCCCTGCGGGGTGTCGACGACGTAACGGGTCGCGGCCAGCGTCGTCTCGGTGGGCCCGTAGAAGTTGTGCAGGCTGGCGTCGAACGTCTGGCGGAAGCGGTCGGCCAGCTCGCCCGGCAGGGCCTCGCCGCCGATCGGCACCAGGCGCAGCGTCTTCCAGTCCCGCGTGCCCGGCAGGCTCAGGAACAGGTCGAGCAGCGACGGGACGAAGTGCATCCAGCTGATCCGCTCGGCGTTCAGCAGCCCGGTCAGGTAGGCCGGGTCCTGCAGGCCGCCGGGGCGGGGGATGACGAGGCGGGCGCCGACGCACAGCGGGCCGAACAGCTCGCCGACCGACACGTCGAAGCTGGGCGAGGCCACCTGCAGCAGCGCGTCGTCCGGGCCGACCTCGTACTCGCCGGCCAGCCACGACAGGTGGGCGCAGATCGCGGCGTGGGTGACCGCGACGCCCTTGGGCGCGCCGGTCGAGCCCGAGGTGTAGATGACGTAGGCGACGTTGTCCGGGCGCAGCGGGCGGACCCGGTCGGCGTCGGTGGGCTCGGTGGCCGGCAGGGTCGGGTCGTCGAGGTCCAGCGGGCCGTCGAGCACGAGCCGTGGCTGGGCGTCGGCGAGCATGTACTCGATCCGGTCCGCCGGGTAGTCCGGGTCGACGGGGAGGTAGGCGGCGCCGCTGGCCACCACTCCGAGCGTCGCGACCACCATGTCCAGGCCGCGCGGGTA
This sequence comes from Frankia sp., assembly GCA_019689615.1. Classification (GTDB taxonomy): domain Bacteria; phylum Actinomycetota; class Actinomycetes; order Frankiales; family Frankiaceae; genus Pseudofrankia. The sequence continues at coordinate 9,621 of JADGHD010000044.1, forward strand.
GCGCAGCGCGACGATGTCCTCCGGGCCGATCCCGCGCCGGATGAGCTGGTGGGCCAGCCGGTAGGCGCGGGCGGTCAGCTCGGCGTAGGTCAGGGCCGCGTCCTCGGTGGTGACCGCCGGGGCGTCCGGGGTGCGCCTGGCCTGGCGGGCGACGAGCTCCGGCAGCGTGGCGGCCAGCGGCGTGACCTCGCCGCCGGTCGACCAGCCGAGCACCTCGGCCTGGCGGGTACCGCTGAGCACCGGCAGGTCGCCGACGGGGGTGGCCGGCTGGCGCACGGCGGCGCCGAGCAGCACGACCAGCTGCTCCAGCAGGGCGGCGGCCACCCGGTCGGACAGGACGTCGAGCTGGTAGGTGGCGTCGAGCAGCCAGGAGTCGTCCGGCGTCGGCTGCGCCATCACGTCGAGCGGCACCTGCGCGACCGCGGCGTGCAGGTCGTCGATCCGCTCGCAGCGCAGGCCGGGCACGGCGAGCCCGGTCCAGGTGCCCGACCGCATGCCGAACGACACCCGGGCGATCCGGTGCAGGCCGCCGCCCCGGTCGGCCAGCGCGTCGGCGACGATCCGCTCGAGGCCAACGCCCTGGTGGGCGAACGCCCCGGCGCACACGTCCCTGGTCCGCTCGACCAGGGCGGCGAACGTGTCGTCGGCGTTCACCAGCACCCGCAGCGGCAGCGTGTTGCCGAAGTACCCGAGCGCGCCAGCGGCCGCCCGCCCGCCCGGCCGGTCGATGACCGGGGTGGCGATGACGAGGTCGCGGCTGCCGGTCACCCGGTGCAGCAGGGCCGCGTACGCCGCGGTCAGGACGGCGAACGGGCTCGCCCGCAGCGCGCGGGCGAGCGCGCGGGCCGACGCGGCGACGTCGGCGGGGACGGCCAGCTGCCGCTGCCCGCAGGCGCCGGCGACGGCGAGCTCGCCAGCGGCCGGCGTGCCGGTCTCGCCGGGCAGCTCGACCGGCTCGACCGCATCGTGGAGCACCTCGCGCCAGTAGGCCAGGTCCGCGGCATCGGCCGCTGGGTCCCGCGCCGCCGCCGGTCCGAGGACCCGCAGGTCGAGGTACTGCGCCGGCGGGCCGGGGGGCTGCGCGCCGTCCCGGTAGGCCTGGGAGAGGTCGGCGAAGAACGGCTCCCAGCACTCGTCGTCCCAGGCGATGTGGTGCGCGACGAGCACCAGGACGTGCTCGGCCTGCCCGGTGCGCAGCAGGGCCAGCCGCAGCGGCGGGTCGGTGGCCAGATCGAACGGGCGGGCGAACTCGGCCCCGGCCAGCGCCCGCACCCGCTCGTCCCGGGCGTCCGCCGGCAGCTCGCGCAGGTCGTGGGTGGCCAGGCCGATCGCCGGCTCGGCGTGGACGACCTGGTACGGCGTGCCGTCGGCGTCCGCGTGGTAGGTCGTGCGCAGGATCTCGTGCCGGCGGGCGACCATGGTGATGGCCCGGGCCAGCCGGTCGGCGGCCAGCTCGCCGGTGATCCGCATGGCGACGCCGACGCTGAGGTCGACCCTGGCCGGGTCGACCTGGTGCAGGAACCACATGCGCCGCTGGCCGGACGACAGCGGGTAGCGGGTGTCGCCGCCGCGCCGGGGCGCGGGCCTGGCAGGCGTCTCCCCGCGGGCCAGGCCCTGCTCGCGGAGCTTGCGGCGCAGCAGCGCGCGCCTGGGGTCGGTGTCGGTCATGCCTGTTCCTCCTCCCGGGTCCGCGACGTCGGCACGCTGGGCTGCGCCCCTCGCTCGGCTGGCTGCGGTGGCTCGAGCGGGCGGTAGGCGGGCGGCGGCTCGTCCCGGTCGCGTGGCCACGCGTAGAGCGCGATCTTTCGGGTGGGCATGTGGTGCAGGCCGAGCCGCTGGCACCTGACCTGCTCGCAGATGAGCCGGGCGGGGGTGTTGCGGTGGTCGGGCTCGAACATGACCCGCCGGCACGCCGGCTCGGCCCGGAAGACGGCCTCGACGAGGGCGGTCAGCCCGTCGACGACCCCGCTCGCCGGCATGACCGAGCGGGCCACGACCGCGGCGTGCAGGCCCAGGTCCCACGGGTCACCGTCGTAGAAGGTGGAGATCGTGTCCCGGGACGCCCGGTAGAGCTCCAGGTAGCCGACGGTGGTGCCGTCGTAGCTGAGGATCAGGGGGCGGGAGAAGCCGGTGTCCAGTTGCGCGGCCAGGTAGCGGCGCCAGCGGTCGGCCGGCCAGGCGGAGTTCCAGGTGTGGATGAGCAGGTCGCTGTTCATCCACTCCGAGATCATCTGGGCGTCGGCTTCCGGGTCGGCGGTCCGCAGCCCGAACGGGTCCGGCATCTCGGGCAGCGGCGGCGCCGGCGCCGCGAGAACCGCCGCGGACAGGCCGGTGACCCGCAGCCGTGGCAGGAGGATGTCCTCGTCGGACCCGGTGGTGGCGTCGGGCCCGGCGGGGGCCGTTTGCGCAGGCATGGTCGATGAACTCCACGTTGACTCGGGGTCTGGTTGGCCGCGGCCGTGTCGGTGGTTTGCCGGGGCGCTACCGGGCTGGGCGGGCGCGTCCGGTGCTGGCGGACGCTTCCTGGCGCGCACCCCGGCCCCGGCGGGTTGGATCAGTGAGCCTGTTGCGTGGGCGTCGCCGGCCGGTGCTGGCGCCCGGCCGGCCAGGTGGGCGGGCGGGCGGCTATCGCGTCTCCTGCCGCAGGTGGTCGGGCACGAGCGCGGCGAACGAGGAGAAGTCGAGGCCAGCGTTGCCGGACCGGACGTTCTCGGCCAGCAGGTCACGGACCCGCAGCGCCGACAGTGGCGGGGCGCCGACCCGGCTGCCGTGCGCCCAGGCCAGCTCGATGTCCTTGCGCATCAGCGCGGTCGTGAAGTCGGGACGCCAGTCGTTCGACGCCGGGCTGTGCGGCACCACCCCGGGCACCGGGAAACGGGAGCGCGCGATGAAACTGTCGCCGGTGGACCGGCACAGCACGTCGTGCAGGGCGGCAGGGTCGACACCGGACCGTTCGGCGATCTCGGCTACCTCGGCCAGCGCGAGCAGCTGGGCGCACACCAGGAGCTGGTTGCACAGCTTGACGACCTGACCGGCGCCGATGCCGCCGACGAGCGCGACGTGGCTGGCGTAGGCCTCGATGACCGGCCGAACGGCCTCGTAGACCCTCTTGTCCCCGCCGACCATGACCGCGAGCGTGCCCGCCTCGACTCCCTGCGGGCCGCCCGAGACCGGCGCGTCGAGGTAGTTGCCGCCCGCCTCGGTCACCAGCCGGCCGAGCTCGGCCTCGGTGTCCGGGCCGACCGTCGAGTGGTCGACGATCGTGCGGCCGCGCACGGCCGGCAGGCACTGCGTGACGACCTGCCGGACCGCCTCGTCGTCCGGCAGGCACAGAAGGACGACCTCGGATCGGGCCGCGACGTCGGCGGCGGTCGGCATGGCCTCGGCACCGAGGGCTGCGATCTCGCGGACCGGCCCGGCCGACCGGGACGCGCACACGACGTGGTGCCCGGCCGCCAGCAGCCGCCGAGCCATGGGTCGTCCCATGGTTCCGAGCCCGATGAACCCAGTTCTCACCGCATCTCCCCGCTTCGTCCGGGCTGCTTAGGTTAACCTAACCAAAGTGAGCGAACCACCGCTATGCCGGGCTGATGGCGGTTCGGTGTCGCGCCGCCGGACATCGGAGGTGGCAGAGCTGATGCCGGCGGCCGCGCCGAGCAGGCCGACGAAGTCGCAGGAGTAGGACGGGTCGCGCCGCGCGGGAGGGCGCGCCCCGTGGCGACCTCCTGACGGTCGAGACTTAGGGGAGGCTAACTTAAGTCGTGGCTGAGATGGAACTGATACGGGCAGTAAGTCCCGGTCGGCGGCACCGGTTGGCTGACCCGGTCGGGTTCAGGCGGTTGCCGCCATGACTGGTCCCGTGCTGACGTGATCGCTCCCACCGGCCCGGCGTAACGGGCGCGGGAGGACGACCGGGCCCGCGGCCAGCCGGAGCGGGCAGCGGCCAACCCGGAGGCGGGCCGGGGGAGGTCCTGGCCGATTCGCGAGAAGCGGTCGGGCGGGTCAGCCGGTGGCGGACGAGTGGGCAGCGGGGCGGACGAGCGTGCCGGGGCGGGCGTCGTCGAGGTGGACGCCGTCGCGGTGGATCGGCGTGCCGTTGACCAGGACGTGGCGGATGCCGGTCGGCTGGTCCGCGGTGAGCCGGGACGATCCGGCTGGGAAGTCGGCGACCCGGCGGATTGGGCCGGGCGCGATCGTCTCCGGGTCGAACACCACGATGTCGGCGTGGTGGCCGGGCAGCAGCCGGCCGCGGTCGGGCAGGCCGAGGATGTCCGCCTGGCGGCCGGTGAGCCCGTGGACCGCCTGCTCCAGCCCGACGACGCCGCGCTCGCGTACCCAGATCCCCAGCAGGTCGGTGGCCTGGGGCGCGTCGCAGAGCTGGCCGACGTGCGCGCCGGCGTCGGACAGGCCGTAGGCGACGCGTTCCTGGGTGAGCAGGGCGGCCACCTCCGCCTGGTCGTCATTCGCCACGATGCAGGCCACCCGCAGCTCCGGCTCGACGACGGCGAGGTCCAGCAGGGCGTCCAGCGGGGTCACCCCGCGCTCGGCGGCCAGGTCGCTGATCCGCCGGTCGACCAGCTCCGGGAACCGCTGCGACTCCGCCACCAGGTAGGTCTCCCAGCGCAGGGCGAACCCGTCGGTGCGCCCCCTGGCCAGCGCCTCGCGGCGCCAGTCGGGGTCGGCGTACGCGGCCAGCCGCGCCTCCAGCGGCTGGCCGGCCAGCGCCGCGAACGGCTCCCAGACGTTGAACGGGTACGGGTTGGTCATCGGCACGGTGAACCGCAGCGGGCGCGGGGTGACCTGCGGCCACACCCGGGCTCCTCGCGCCCAGCCGGCCTCGTTGATCTCCAGCAGCCGCCGGTGGCTCCCGTCCGGGCGGGTGAGCAGCGCCGAGTAGGTGAACGGGATGCCGGCGCGCAGCTGCATGTCGTAGATCTCGGTGGCGTCCAGGTCGCCGAGGGTCAGCGCGGCCACACCACGCCCCGTCCGGCCCTGGGCGGCCAGCAGCGCCTCCAGCTCCTCGCGGCTGGCGAGCCGGCTGGGCACCGGCCGTCCGTCGGCGCCGTGGTGCAGCGGCAGGATGCTGGTGGCGATGCCCATCGCGCCCGCGGCCATCGCGTCGGTCAGCACCGCGCACATCTCGTCGATCTCGTCGGCGGTGGCGGCCCGTTCGTAGCCGTCCTCGCCCATGACGTACAGCCGCAGCGGGGTGTGCCCGATGTAGGCGCCGAAGTTCAGGGCGAGCCCACGGCTGCCGACCGAGGCCAGGTACTCGCCGAAGGTCGCGAAGTCCCACGGGATGCCCGCGCGCAGCGCCTCGACGTCCATGTCCTCGACGCTCTCCAGCGTGCGGGCGATCAGCTCCCGGTGCCGCGGGCGGGTCGGCGCGATCGAGAAGCCGCAGTTCCCGGCGATCACGGTGGTGACGCCGTGGTAGCAGGACGGGGTGAGCCGCGGGTCCCAGAACACCTGGGCGTCGTAGTGGGTGTGGATGTCGATGAACCCCGGCGCCACCACGTGCCCGGACGCGTCGAGCACGGTCGCCGCCTCGGCGACGACGGCGGAGCCCAGCCGCTCGGCGACCGCGACGACCCGGCCGCCCGCGACCGCCACATCGGCCCGCCGGGCCGGCGCCCCGGTCCCGTCGACGACGGTGCCCCCGCGGATGACCAGATCGACCACCGGAGATCACGCCTTCCCATACGCGGCCTCGGTCTGACCGGAGCGGACGGGCACGCAGCCGGCGCCGCCGGCGCGGCGGTTGCCGCCCGATGCCAGCCGCGGTCGTTCCGGCGCGGGGTCAGGGTCCCCGGGCCGTTCACTCCAGCAGGTGGGAAGGTAATCCCGCCCGGTGGTCGGTCCCGAGGGCCTTTCCGTCTGCCGCAAGGAAAAGGCGCGCCGCACCCGGCAAGCCGCCCCTGGCCAACCGTCCCGCTGCCGGGCGCCGGTCCCGCCGCGGGGCCGGGTGGCACAGACGATAGGCGCGC
>JADGHD010000745.1 GCA_019689615.1 Frankia sp.
CGTCGGCCCACACCAGCGCCGCGGCTGCCACCTCGACCACGCCGACGCCATCGAGCTCGCCGCGGTGCTGCACACCTGGGCCTGGCTACCACCCAGGCGGGCGGCCGAGCGGATGGCCGGGGTGCCGTCGCGCCCACACTGAGCCGGCCCGGGCCGGGCCCTGGTTGGCCGGCAGCGGGCCGGGGCGGCGGGTCGCCTCCGGGGCCCCGAGCGGGCCTCGAACGCAGCGGCGCCGCCCAAGGAACTCGGGGGGTATTCCTGGGCGGCGCCTGCGGCAAACGCTAGCAAATGTGAGCAAAGGGGGCAAGTGCTGCCCCGTCGGGGTCAGCAGGGGCCAAGCTGGGCGTTGAGGAAGCTCACGACCTTGTCCATGCTCACCCGCTCCTGCGCCATCGAGTCACGCTCACGGATCGTGACCGACTGGTCGTTGGGCGTGTCGAAGTCGACGGTGATGCAGTACGGCGTGCCGATCTCGTCCTGGCGGCGGTAGCGGCGGCCGATCGCGTTCGAGTCGTCGAACTCGACGTTCCAGTAGCGGCGCAGCTGGGCGGCGAGGTCACGGGCGATCGGGCTCAGGTCGGCGTGCCGGGACAGCGGCAGGACAGCGGCCTTCACCGGGGCCAGCCGCGGGTCGAGCCGCAGCACCACCCGCTTGTCGACGCCGCCCTTGGTGTTCGGCGCCTCGTCCTCGTCGTAGGCGTCGAGCAGGAAGACCAGCGTCGCCCGGTCCACACCGGCCGCCGGCTCGATGACGAGCGGGGTGTAGCGGGTGCCGGTCGCCTGGTCGAAGTAGGACAGGTCGACGCCAGAGGCCTGCGAGTGCGCGGTGAGGTCGAAATCGGTGCGGTTGGCGATGCCTTCCAGCTCGCCCCACTCCATACCGGGGAAGTTGAACCGATACTCGATGTCGACCGTGCGCTTCGAGTAGTGGGAGAGCTTCTCCTTGGGGTGCTCGTAGTGGCGCAGATTCTCCGGCTTCACGCCAAGGTCGGTGTACCACTTGGTCCGCTCGGCGATCCAGTAGTCGTGCCACTTCTCGTCCTCGCCCGGCGGGACGAAGAACTCCATCTCCATCTGCTCGAACTCGCGGGTCCGGAAGATGAAGTTACCCGGAGTGATCTCGTTACGGAACGACTTACCGATCTGGCCGATACCGAACGGCGGCTTGCGGCGCGCCGTCGTCTGCACGTTCGCGTAGTTGATGAAGATGCCCTGCGCGGTCTCCGGGCGCAGGTAGGCCAGGCCGGAGTCGTCCTCGACCGGGCCGAGGTAGGTCTTGAGCAGCCCGTTGAACATCCTGGGCTCGGTGAACCCGCCCCGGGTGCCGCAGCTGGGGCAGACCACCTCGGTCAGCCCCGTGGGCGGCCGGCCGTGCTTGGCCTCGAACGCCTCCTCGAGGTGGTCGGCGCGGAAGCGCCGGTGGCAGTTCGTGCACTCGGTAAGCGGGTCGACGAACACCTCGACGTGGCCGGAGGTCTCCCAGACCTCGCGGGCGAGGATCACGCAGGTGTCGACGCCGACAACGTCCTCGCGGCCCTGCACGACCGCACGCCACCAGGCCCGCTTGACGTTGTTCTTCAGCTCGACACCGAGCGGCCCGTAATCCCAGGACGACCGCAGACCGCCGTAGATCTCGCTGGACGGGAACACCAGCCCCCGCCGCTTGCAGAGGCTGACGATGGTGTCCATCCGGTCGGGTGTGCCTGCCACGGAACTGCTCCCTGTCCCTGCCCGGCGGGGCCCGGTCCGGCGCGCTGCCTCCCGCGCCGCCGGCCGCCGGAACGTCTCGTCGTCGAGGCGGTACTGACTGCCCCAGCCTACGGGGCACGGCCCGCCCTCCCCCGGACCGGGGCGATCAGTCGGCCAGGGCCGGCGGTGCCGCCAGCGCCGGGCGGTTGCCGGACCGGTAGCCGTCAGACCGCATCGAGCTGGAGGTACTCGGCGAGCCACGCCCGCAGGCGGGCGCCGTCGACCAGCTCGAGCCGGTTCTTGGCGGCGAAGTCGTACGACGACGGGCCGAACGTCGACGTGGTGACCAGGATTCCCTTGATCGCGCCGCGGTCGTGCACGGTCCCCGCCAGCTCGCGGACGTGGCTGGCCGGCACGGTCCGTTTCAGCCGCTTCACCGAGATCACGATGAGGCCCGAGGCGAGCGGGTCGTTCGAGTGGACCTCGATGTCCACGCCGCCGTCGCCGGAGCGCCCGGTGCGCTCGGTGGTGTAGCCCATCGCCTCGGTGAGGCTCGCCACCAGCCGCTCGAAGTCGTAGGGGTCCATCGCCATCAGGTCGAGCGGCGCCCGGCGCGGCCGGGTCGGCCCCACCCGCAACCGGCGCCGCAGTCCGCCGGTCGGCCGGGCCGCGCCGCGGTCGCCGGCCGGGGCGGCGGGCCGCGGACGGCCCGGGGCGGCTGGCTGCGGG
>JADGHD010000746.1 GCA_019689615.1 Frankia sp.
CCGCCACCGGCTAGGCGGATCGCCGACCCGCGTGCCGAGCGCCGCGTGCCCGCCCGTCCCATCCCCTGGATGGAGGTACCCACATGGTCCAGTTCCTTGGCCTCGGCCTGACCCACTATCCGCTGCTGGCGACCAGCGACGACCACATGGCCGACCTGCTGCGCTACACGCTGGCCGACCCCGAGATCCCACCGGCCGAGAAGGACCCGGCCAACTGGCCGGAGTCGATGCGGGCGGAATGGTCCGACGACGGCGGCACCGCCGCGGCGGCCGAGCACCGCAAGACGCTGCGCGAGCACCTGGCTCGTTGCCGGGAGGCGCTGGACGCGTTCGCACCGGACCTGATCGTCGTCTGGGGCGACGACCAGTACGAGAACTTCCGGGAGGAGGTCATCCCGCCCTTCTGCGTGCTGGCCTACCCGGATCTCCAGGTCCCGGCGTTCGGCGTGATGAACAGCCGCGGCGCCCCGAACGCCTGGGGGCTGCCCGAGGACACGACGATCCGGCTGCGCGGCGACCGGTCCGCCGGCGTCGCGCTCGTCGACGGGCTGCTCGCCGAGGGCTTCGACATGGCGTACTCCTACCGCCCCCGCGAGGGCGCGCACTTCCCGCACGCCATCCTCAACACCCAGCTCTTCCTCGACTACGACCACGCGGGCGCCGCGTTTCCCTACCCGCTTCTGCCGATCACCGTCAACTGCTACGGCCGGCACGTGATCAACCGTCGCGGCGCGCTGGCCCGCTTCGCGGACAGGCGCTCCGAGCTCCTCGACCCGGCGGCGCCGTCCCCACAGCGCTGCTACGACCTCGGCCGGGCGGTCGTGCGCGCGCTGACCGCGAACGGCGACGACCGGAAGATCGCGCTCGTCGCCTCGTCGAGCTGGTCGCACGCGTTCCTGGTCGACCGGCTGTGGCGGCTGCGCCCGGACACGGCCGCCGACGAACGGCTCTACGAGGCGCTGGTACGCGGCGACCACGACGCCTGGCTCGCCGTCGACGGTGAGGCGATCGCCGAGGCCGGCCAGCAGGAGGTCCTGAACTGGTACTGCCTGCTCGGCGCCGTCCAGGAGGCGGGCCTACGCCTGCGGTGGTCGACCTTCGTCCCGACCGACGTCTTCAACTCCAACAAATGCTTCGCGATCTACGGAGACGAGGCCCGATGAGCACCGTTACCGAACCCCAATCCCAGCTCGGCGTCGGCACCGCCGCCGTCGTGCGCGCCGGCGGCATCGCCACCCACTACCTCGACGCCGGCACCGGCGACCCGGTCCTGCTCCTGCACGGCTCCGGCCCCGGGGTCTCGGGGCTGGCCAACTGGCGGCACACCATTCCCGCACTGAGCCAGCATTTCCGGGTGCTCGCGCCCGACCTGGTCGGATGGGGCGACACCGAGCGGCCCGCCGACATCAGGTACGGACTGCGGACGTGGACCGACCAGGTCTGGGCGTTCCTCGACGCCCTCGGCCTGCGGCGGGTGTCGGTCGTCGGCAACTCCCTCGGCGGCCGGATCGCGCTGCAGATGGCCGAGGACGCCCCGGACGCCCTCGACCGGATGGTGCTCATGGGCTCGCCGGGCGTCGGGATGACCGTCACGGAGGGCCTCTCGGCGCTGCGCGCCTACGAGCCGTCGATCGAGAACATGCGGGCCCTGCTGCTCGACTACTTCGCCGTCGATCCGTCGATCATCACCGACGACCTGGTCCGCATCCGCTACGAGGCGAGCGCCGCGCCGGGCGCGCACGAGGCCTACCGGGCGATGTTCTTCGACCCGCGGCACGCCGGCAACGACCTGGGCATCACCGAGGAGCAGGTCCGCGCGATCAGGGTGCGGACCCTGCTCGTCCACGGCCGGGAGGACAAGATCGTCCCGCTCGACGTCGCGCTGCGGATGGTGCGGCTGCTGCCCGACGCCGACCTGCACGTCTTCGCCCGCTGCGGGCACTGGACACAGATCGAGCGGAGCGCCGAGTTCAACGACGTCGTTGCCGCTTTCCTGCGGCCGAGTGAAGGAGAGCAGCGGTGACCCTGACCGAGGAGAGCCCGGTGGCGCTGCGTGGCACGGGTTCCCGGCTTGTCGAGGAGAACCCCGCCGAAGGCGTCTTCCGCGTCCACCGGTCGACGATGACCTCACCCGAGATCTTCCGCCAGGAGCTGGACCGGGTCTTCGGCCATTCGTGGCTGTACGTGGGCCACGAGTCGGAGATTCCGAACCCGGGGGACTACGTCCGGCGCGAGGTCGCGGCCCGACCCGTCTTCATGGTGCGCGGCGTGAAGTCAGGTCAGGTGAACGTCTTCCACAACACCTGCACCCACCGGGGCGCGGCGGTATGCCGCCGCGACCGCGGTAACAGCAAGGTGTTCCAGTGCTTCTACCACCACTGGCCATTACACAGAGAGGGGTCGGTAGTACAGTGGAT
>JADGHD010000747.1 GCA_019689615.1 Frankia sp.
GGCGTGGTTGGCGTGGTCGGTGGTGGTGTGGTCGACTCGGGCGACCGGGTCGGCGGCGGGGTCGTCGTCGGGCGGCTCGGCGCGCTGGTCCTGGGCTGCGTCTGCGCGGTGGACGGGACGGACGGCTCGATGGACGTCGGCGTCGGCTCCGGCGACCAGTCCGCCGACGGCGCGGTCACCGGCGCGCTCGGGGTGACGCTCGGCCGGACCTCGGTGGTGGAGTCGTCCCCGCCGCGGCCGGTCAGCAGGATGCTCACCGCGATCGCCGCGCCAAGGACGATCGCGCCGGCCGCCGCGGCGATCACCAGCGGCAGCCGGCTGTCGCCAGGACGCGATGAGCGGTGGGAGCCGCCGAAGCGGGACCCGCCGCGCCCGGGGGCGATCGCGGTCTCCTCGGTCACCGGGATCAGGCCGGCGAGCTCATCCGACGGGGCGAAGTCCAGCGCCCGGTCGCCCATCATGACGGCCGGGTCCGGCACCCCGTCCGGCTCCAGGCCGGTCGGCGCGATGGCGGTGGCGGCCTCGGCCGGCTCGCTGCCGCGGGCGGGTGGCCTGGGCCCGGTGGCGTCGCGGACGTTCTCCAGCCCGTCGCCGTCGGCGCCCTCGGCTGGCTCGCTCGCCCGGGCGGAGGAACCGTTGATGACGCTGGCCGGCACCGGCTCGGTGTTGCGGGCGATCGGGATCAGGCGCTGGCGGATCTCCTCGGCCGTCGGCCGCTCCTCCGCCGGCTTGTCCAGCAGGTCGGACAGCAGGCTGCGCAGCGGGCCGGCGTTGCGGAACGGTTGGCGGCGGCCCTCAACGACGGCGGTGAGGACGGCGTAGGTCTCGGGCCCCTCGTACGGCGGGGAGCCCTCGACGGCGGAGTAGAGCGTCGCGCCGAGGCCCCACAGGTCGCTCGCCGGGCTGCCGGACGAGCCGCGGATGCGTTCCGGCGCGATGTAGGCCGGCGAGCCGACCAGCGCGCCGGTGCCGGTCAGGGTGACGTCACCCTCGGTCGCGGCGATGCCGAAGTCGGTGAGCCGGACCCGGCCGTCCCGGCCGAGCAGCACGTTGCCCGGCTTGACGTCGCGGTGCAGCACGCCCTTCTCGTGGGCGGCGCTCAGCGCGTCGACGAGGGCCAGGCCGATGGCGGCGACCTGGGCCGGAGGCAGCGGGCCGTGGGTGCGGATCACCTCGCCGAGGCTCTCGGCGTCGACCAGCTCCATGACGATCCAGTGCCGGTCGGCCTCTTCGACGACGTCATGGACGGCGACGATGGCGGGGCTGTTCAGCTTGGCCAGGGCGCGGGCCTCGCGCAGCACCCGGGCCTTGGCCGTGTCCCGGTCGTGCTGCGCGCCGGCGAGCGAGACCAGGATCTCCTTGACGGCCACCGGCCGCTCGAGCAGCTCGTCCCGGCCGCGCCACACGACGCCGGCACCGCCCCGCCCAATCATCTCCTCGAGGCGGTAGCGGTCCTTGATGATGCTGGGTGTGCGGTTCCCGGACGTCTCCGGGGGCACACTCGCCGACCTGGCCATCGGGTCAAGTCTGACAGACGCAGCGATAGTCGCGCGCGCGGGCTCGTGCGTGGCCGGTCACGGGCCCGGCCGGAAGGTCGAGAACATCTGTCTGCGCAACGGCTGGTCGCCGGCCCACAGCGCTTCCGCGGTGAACCAGTACAGCGCGTACCCGTGGCCGCCGCGGATGGCGCCTCGGTTGAGCACGTGCACCTTTCCCCTGCCCTCTTCGCTGTACGTGAACTCCCAGTCCGCCTGGGCCGTGCCGTCGTCGCCGCCGCTGGGCTCGAGCCGTACCCGCTGGTAGTCCGGATGGGCGTCGCGGAAGTCCGCTTCCTCGGCGCGCCAGGCCTCGATGACCGATCCGCCCGGGTTCGCGAAACTACTGCCGACGCGCAAGAAGGTACCAGTGCGTGGATCGACGAAGTCCACGTAGCCGGCGTCGTCACCCGGCGCGGTCCGCCGCTCCCAGGTTGACGGGTACGCGATCGACCAGCCGGCGGTGTCGATGTAGGACACCCAGCCGGGCGGCGCCACGGCCGGCACGGTGTCGGTGGCGACGAAGTCCGGGTCGGCGGTGTTCGGGACGCTCCGGCTGGCCGTGCCGCCAGCCGGCCGCGCGGTCTGCCCACCGCCGTCCTGGCCGACCCGCGCGAGCTGGGTCAGCACCACCGCCAGCACCGCGACGACGACCAGCGCCGCCCCGAGCACGATCCCGATCCGGGTCGAGCGCCGCCGCTGGCCACCCACCGGCCCGTGCCGTCCGGCCCGGCGGGTGGTGCCCCGCGCGCCCGGGGGAGCCGGTGGCACCGCGCCCCCCGGCGCGGCCGGAGCTCCCGCGGGTGCCGGACCCGGCCGGGCGGCCGCCCCCGGCCGGTGGGCCGGCCCTGGCCGGGGAGCTGCCCCTGGCCGGGGAGCCGG
>JADGHD010000748.1 GCA_019689615.1 Frankia sp.
CGGCGCGCTGGAGCTGTCCCCGCCCGCCCCGGTGCCGATGGTCCCGGACGACCACGTCGACAGCATGGTCCCGCTCGACGAGTCGACCCGGGCGGAGCTGCGCCGACGCGCGGCCGCGTTCGCCGAGGAGCTCGCCGCCCAGCACCCGCGCAGCCCGGAGTTCCAGGCGAAGATCAACGACATCGCCAGGATGGGTGAGCGGGAGATCGTCGCCAGCGCCCGGGTCGCCAACCGGATGCTGGAGCGGCCAGCCGCCGCGATGCGCGCCACCCGCGGCGGCGGCCCGTCTGGCGACGCCCAGGCCCGGGTCGCCCGCACGCTGGTGGAGCTGCGCCAGACCGTGACCGAGCTCGACCCCGGGCGCGCGGACCTGCGGGGCAGGCGCAGACTGCTCGGCGTCGTGCCGTTCGGGTCGCGGATCGCCGCGTACTTCCAGCGTTACCAGTCGGCGCAGAAGCAGCTCGACGCGATCATCACCGCGCTCGGCTCGGGCCAGGACGAGCTGCGCCAGGACAACGCCGCCATCGAGCAGGAGAAGGCGAACCTGTGGGCGGCGATGGGCAAGCTGACCGAGTACGCGACGCTCGCCAAGGCGCTCGACGCCGCCGTCCAGACCAAGGTCGACCAGCTGCGGGTCAGCGACCCGGCGGCGGCCGACGCGCTCGCCTCGGACGCGCTGTTCCCGATCCGCCAGCGCCAGCAGGACCTGCTCACCCAGCTGGCCGTGAGCGTGCAGGGCTACCTGGCGCTCGACCTGGTCCGCAAGAACAACCTGGAGCTGATCAAGGGCGTCGACCGGGCGCAGACGACGACCGTCGCGGCGCTGCGCACGGCGGTGATGGTGTCCCAGGCGCTGGCGAACCAGAAGCTGGTGCTCGACCAGATCAACGCGCTGAACGCCACCACCAGCAACATGATCATGCAGACCAGCGAGCTGCTGCGGCAGCAGTCCGGCCAGATCCAGCAGCAGGCGGCGTCGTCGACGGTCAGCATCGAGGCGCTGCAGCAGGCCTTCGACAACATCTTCGCGACCATGGACGCGATCGACAGCTACAAGGCGAAGGCGGTGGAAAGCATGGCCACCACGGTCGCCGCACTGGAGACCCAGATCGGGCGGTCGCGCGCCTACCTCGAGCGGGCCAGGGCGAACGAGGCCTGACCGGGGGACGCGGTGATCTTTCGTCGGCGAGCACGGCCCGGCGAGGGCGGCCCGCGGGGAGACGACGCCGCGCAGCCCGGTGCCGACGGCCGCCCGGAACAGGACCGGGCGGCCCGGGAGATGGACCGGCTGCGCCGCGACCTCGCCCAGACCGTCGCCCACGCGAACGCGCACGGCGACCGGCTGCCGCCGGGCGCCGTGCCGACCGTGCGCGACATCGACGACCGCCTGCGCCCGCTGCTGACCTACCTGGCCCGCCGCCCGCCCAGCGCCGAGGAGCTGCGCCACCTCACCGCGATCATCGACGACTACCTGCCCCGGGCCCTCGACGACTACCTCGCGCTGCCCGCCGAGTACGCCGACCGCCCGGGCGTCACCGGGACCTCGCCGGCGGTCGACCTGCTGCGCCAGCTCGTCCTGCTCGACGAGGGGGCCGCGGAGCTGCAGGACCTCGTCTACACCGGGGACGCGGCGAAGCTCGCGATCCAGGCCCGCTTCCTGGACGCCAAGTTCCGCCGCTCGGACCTCGACACGTAGGTGGGCGCCCATGGCCAGCCAGCCGATGACCGTGACCCTGCCCCGCGGCGGCAACCTGTCGCTGTCCGCCGCCCACGTCGCCCGGGCCCGGGTCAGCCTGAGCTGGCGCCTCGACCAGGCCAGCTTCCCGGTGGCGGCCGGTGCCGCGGTGGACGGCGTCGTGGTGCTCGCCCACCGGGTGCCGGCCGCGCCGGCGCCGAACGGTGAGCCGGCCGGCCCCCGGGTGCTGCTGTCCCACCAGGTGCCGAACCCGGCGGAACGCCCGCTGCACGCGCTGGCGCAGGCGGCCGGCGGCCGGCAGGCGGCCGGCGTCGAGCAGGAGGAGCTGGTGGTCGACCTGGCCGCGGTGCCGCCGGCCGTCGACCGGATCCAGCTCGCCGCAACGATCATCGACCCGACCGGCCGGCGGCCCACCTTCCAGGCCGTCCGCGACGCCGTGATCCGGGTCGCCGACGACGCGACCGGCCGGGAGGTCGCCCGCTTCCCGGTGCAGCCGGAGACCGGCCGGGAGACGATGATGGTCTTCGGCGAGCTCTACCGCCACCGCGGCGAGTGGAAGTTCCGCGCGGTCGGCCAGGGCTACGGCGACGGCCTGGCCGGCTTCCTCAGCTCCGGCGATGCCGAGCCGGGCAGCCCGATCGACGTCGCCGGCTTCCTCACCCGCACCTCCCCCACCCGCTCCCGGCGCACGGTCACCACCCTGTCTCTTATACCCCTCTCG
>JADGHD010000045.1 GCA_019689615.1 Frankia sp.
TGCCGGACCCGCCACTCCCGCGGGCACCGCACCGCCTGCCGGACCCGCCACTCCCGCGGGCACCGCACCGCCTGCCGGACCCGCCACTCCCGCGGGCACCGCACCGCCTGCCGGACCCGCCACTCCCGCGGGCACGGCGCCGCCGGTCGCGAGCCCGCCGGGCACCGGGCTGTACGCCTACGGGATCACGGACGCCGCGACCTCGGTCGCGGGGATCGTCGGGATCGATGACCAGGCCCCGGTCGAGACCGTGCCGGTCGGGGCGGCGGCCCTGGCCACCTCCCCCGTCGACCTGGACCTGCTCGCCGGTCTTGAGGCGGAGGTCGACGAGTCCGGGCGGCTGCCCGACTCCAGCCGGCTCGCCCGCCTCGCCGGCCGGCACGACCGGGTGCTGCGCCTGTTGCTCGACCGCGGCCCGGTGCTGCCGCTGCGGTTCGGCACGGTGCTGCCCGGCCGGGCCGAGGCGGAGCAGCTGCTGCGCGCGTCTGGCGACGAGGTGGCCGGCGAGCTGGACCGGGTCCGCGGCTGCCGCGAGTGGGGGCTGCGGGTGAGCCCGCGGCTGCCTGACGCCGACGATCACGCCGACACCGCCGCGCACGACGAGCCCGGTTCCCGGGACGACGGCCGCGCCGCGGGCGTCCCCGGTGCCGGCCACGCGGAGGACGGCCACGCCGGGGGCAGCGAACGCGCCGACGACCTCGCCGGCCCCACGCCCGGTGGGTACCCGCCGGCCGGCGCCGCCGCGGCCACCGCCACGAGGACCGCTGCCGCCGCCCGCGCCGGGCCGTCGACCAGCGGCGCCGCCACCGGCGTCGCGGGCGGGACCGGGCTGGCCGGAACCGACTACCTGGCCGCGCGCCGGGACGAGCTGCGGCGGGCCGCGCTCCGGGAGGCCCACCTGACCGAGCTGGCCAGGCGGGCGCACGAGGAACTGGCGGTGCTGGCGGCGGAGGCGACGCTGCGGTCCGGCCGACCGGGGCCGGGCCGCCTCGACGCGGCCTACCTGGTGCCCTCCGCGCGGGAGCGGGAGTTCCTCGACGCGGCGGCCGCGGCGGTCCGCGAGCTCGAGGATGCCGGGTGCGAGGCCCGGGTGACCGGGCCATGGCCGCCCTACTCGTTCGTCGGGCTGACCCTCGGGGAGGTGCGGCCATGACCGACCGCTGGCCGGCCGTGCCCACCGGACGCCGTCGCCAGCCGGTCCCGCGGGCCGGCGACGACGAGGGGCGCACGGCGCTCGGCTCCGGGCGCTCGCTGTCCGACCTGCTGGACCGGGTCGTCGACAGCGGGGTCGTGGTCAGCGGCGACGTCGTCATCGGCCTGGCCGGGGTCGACCTGATCCGGCTCGACCTGCGGCTGCTGCTGATCGGCGCGCAGGGCGCGATCGAGGCCGGCGCGGGTGCGCAGCTCCGCCCGTACCCGCGGCCGCGGCGCGGCGACCAGAGCCATCCCGGTCAGGTGGTCGAGGGGGTCGTGGTCGACGAGGCCGACAGCCGGTCCACCGGGCTGGGCCGGCCGGACGCGGAGGCCGGACCGTGACGGCGCGGCGGCCCCGCGGGCGCCCGGTGCGGCTGACCGCCGACCCGGCGGAGGTCGGGCGGGGCCTCGGGCAGGTCGTGGTGGTGCTCCTGGAGCTGCTGCGGGACCTGCTGGAGCGCCAGGCCCTGCGCCGGGTGGACAGCGGCGAGCTGCCGGCGGCGCAGGTCGAGGAGCTGGGCCGGGCGCTGATCGAGGTGCGCGACGCGATCGCCGAGGTCCGCCGTGCCCTCGGCATCAGCGCCGAGCAGGCCCGGGCGGCCACCGCGCGGGCGCGCGAGCTGGTCGGCGAGTGGCCACCGGCCGAACAGCCCGACAGCCGCGGGGACCGCGCAGCAACGGCCACCGGCGACGGCCCACGGGCCGGTCGGCGGCCCTACAGGAGGGAATGGCCCGCGTCGGCTGTCCGCGGCGTGGCGCCTCCCGGTTGGGACATGCCATGACCGTGGCAACACAGTCGCTCGGCCGCGCACACCGCCCGAGCACCCTCGCCGACGTGCTCGAGGTCGTGCTCGACAAGGGCATCGTCATCGACATCTACGTGCGGGTGGCGCTGGTCGGCATCGAGATCCTCACCATCGACGCGCGGATCGTGATCGCGAGCGTCGACACCTATCTCCGGTTCGCCGAGGCGGTGAACCGCCTGGACCTGCAGTCCAGGGACCAGGTCACGGGGCTGCCAGGACTCGTGAAGTCGGTCAGCGAGAGCGGGCCGACGGGCAAGGCGAAGGGCGCGTTCGAGGACATCAAGGGCGCCGCCCAGCACGTCGCCGCTTCGCTGCGGGGCGACGACGAGCCGGACCGGGCCGAGGTCGAGGCCAGCCGGGCTCCCGCGCACGGCGGCAGCCGCGACCTGCCGCCCGGCCGGACCGGGCCCACCGACCGCGTCGCCGCCCGCCCGGCGGCCCGCGCCGGCCAGCGGAGCTGACCATGACCTCCGCAGCCGCCTCGCCAACGCCATCGCCGGGACCGCAGCCGGCCCGGCCGTCGTCGCTCGGCCCGCCCGAGACCGCCGCCCGCGCCCCGGACAGCTTCGGGTCACCGGCGGCCCAGCCGGACGAACCGGCGCTGTTCCTGCACTGCGTGGTGCGGGCCGAGCACCAGCTGCCCAGCCCGCCGCCGCTGGGCGTCGGCGAGCCCGCGCAGCCCGTGCGGCTGCTGCGCGCCGGCCCGGTCGCCGCCGTCGCCAGCCCCGTCACCGGGCTCGCCGTGGTCGGCGAGCAGGAGGCCCAGCGCCATCTCGACCTGCTCGTGGAGCTGCTGGACGGCGGGCCGCTGCTCCCGCTGCGGCTGGGATCGGTGGCCCCGGACGAGGAGGCGGTCCGCGAGGAGGTGCTGACGCCGGCGGCCGAGGAGCTGCTCGCGCGGCTCGACGCGCTCGACGGCCTGGTCGAGGTACACGTCGACGTGGACGAGGACGCGATGACGGCGGTCAGGGCGGCGGTCGACGACGACCCGAGGCTGGCGGCCGCCGTGAGCGCGGGCGGGCCGGGGCCCGACGACATCGACGCCCGGGTGGCCCTGGGCGAGCGGGTCGCCGAGGCGGTGGTGGCGCGCCGAGAGCGACAGGCCGACGCCCTGCTCGCGCGCCTGCGCCCGGCCGCGCTCGCCGACGCCGGGCGCGGGCGGATGGGCGGCCCGGAGGACCCGGTGCTGCGGTGGGCGTTCCTCGTCCGCCGCGACGACGAGCCGGAGCAGCACGACCTGCGGCACTTCGACCAGGCGGTGGAGCAGGTCCGCCGGGAGCATCCCGAGCTCGTGATCGAGTACGTGGGGCCGCTGCCCGCCTTCCACTTCACGACCGGCTACGAGCCGGCTGGGGCCGGCGGCGCGGCCGAGACCAGCCGGTGGGGCTGGTGACCAGCGTTGGCGCGGCCGGAGGGAGCCCGCGATGAACGTCAGGATGATCGCTGCCGCTGCCGTGGGCTACGTCCTCGGCAGGACGAAGAAGGGGAAGGCGGCGCTGCGGTTCGCCCTGTGGGCCAGCGGCCGTAACTCCAGCCTGCCCGATGTCGTGCGGGCCCAGGGCATGAAGGCCCTGCGTTCGGAGGAGGGTGCCCGGCTGCTCGCCCAGTTGCGCGGCCCGGTGCTGGCGGCCGGGAAGAAGGCCGCGCTGTCGACCTACGAGCGCTCGGCCAGCCGGCTGACCGACGACCTCGCCCGCCGCGCCGAGCAGGCGCGTGCCGGCGCCGGAACGCAGGTGGCCGGCGAGGCTGGCGGCGCGGTCGGCACGCTGACCAGCACGCTCACCGGCGCGCTCGGCCGTTGGGGCGGCCAGCCGGGCAAGGAGCCCGGCGACGAGGAGCCGGCGGGCACCGACCAGGGCGAGCACGCCGAGCACGCCGAGCAGGGCGAGCGCGCCAACCAGGGCGAGCACGCCGAGCACGGCGAGCGCACCGACCAGGGCGAGCGCGCCGAGACGGCAGAGGAGAGGGAGCCCGCGGGCGCGCGAGCCGAGGCCGGACGGTCCGGGGGCGAGCAGACCCGCGCGGCCGGCGGGGCTCGCCAGGACGGGCAGCAGGCCGGGCCGGCCGGCGACGAGGGGGCGGGCCCGCGGCGGGCGGGCGCCGGCGGCCAGCCCGCGCGCCAGCCGGCGAGGGCGGCGGCCGACCGGCGCGCGGCGCCGCGCGGCCCGGACCGCCGTGCGCCGGCTGACCGGCGGGAGAGCCTCGCCGCCGCTGGCCGGACCAGGTTCGGGTGACCGGCCGGCCCAGCGGCCGGAGTCCTCGCTGAGGTGATGGAGGTCGATCATGGCGGAGTCCAGCAACCGCCCGAACACGGACGGCCTTTTCGGCGCCGTCCGGAACAATCCGGCGACCGACCGGCTCATGCGCGAGATGAAGGGGTTCGCCGCCGCCCAGGGCCAGAAGGCCATCCGGCAGGTCGGCGAGCACCTCGGGTCCGCGGGCGGGCCGCTCGGCGAAGGAGCCCGCAAGCTCGCCGAGGGCCAGTCCCCGGCCAAGGCGGCGATGTCGACCGGGATGAGCGCGCTCAAGCAGAAGCTGTCGGCGGCGGTCGGCATGGGCGGAGGCGTGGGCGGTGGTGCCGGCGGGTCGAGCGAGCCGGGGCCGCCGAAGGTCACCCACATCGCCGAGACGATCGACGTCGCGGTCCCGGTCTCGACCGCCTACGACCAGTGGACCCAGTTCCAGGACTTCCCCTCGTTCATGAAGGGAGTCGAGGGCGTCGACCTGAAGAGCGAGACCGAGCAGACCTGGCGGGTGAAGGTCTTCAAGTCCCGGCGCAACTGGAAGGGCAAGACCCTGGAGCAGATCCCGGACCGGCGGATCGTGTGGACCACCGAGGGCGAGAAGGGGACGACGAAGGGCGCCGTGACCTTCCATCCGCTGGCCGACGACCTGACTCGGGTCACGCTGACGATGGAGTACTACCCGAGCGGCTTCATGGAGAAGACGGGCAACATCTGGCGCGCCGGGGGCCGCCGCGCCCGCCTCGACCTGAAGCACTTCCGCCGCTTCGTCACCCTCAAGGGCGAGGCCACCGGTTCGTGGCGCGGCGAGATCCGGGACGGCGAGGTCGTCCGCCAGCCCGGGGAGGAGGAGCCGCAAACCGGCGAGCAGGAACCCGGGCAGCCGCAGGCCTCCCCCGACGAGCCGGGGCGCCAGCCGCGGGCCGAGGAGGCCGCGCCCGAGGCACAGGACGAAGAGGAATCCCGCGAGGCCGGCCGGCCCGAGCCGGCCCACGCGGGAGCCGGCTCGGGCGGCCGGTAGCCCTGGCCGCCGCCCCACCCGCTGCGGCGGCGGCCGGGGCGCGGGTCAGGCGCCGGTGACGTAGCTGTCGGCGACCGTGAGCGCCTCGTCGATGATCTCCAGGCCGGCGCGCAGGTCCTCGACGGAGATCGTGCACGGCGGCACCACGTGCACCCGGTTGAAGTGGGTGAACGGCCACAGGCCGCGCTCCTTGCAGGCCGCGATGACCGCGGCCATCGGGGCGGCGTCCGGGCCGGCGGCGTTGAACGGGACCAGCGGCTCCCGGGTCTCCCGGTCGCGGACCAGCTCGATCGCCCAGAACACGCCGAGGCCGCGGACCTCGCCGACGCTGGGGTGGCGGGCGGCGATCTTCTCCAGCTCCGGGCCGATCACGTCTGTGCCCAGCATCCGGGCGTGCTCGATGATCTTCTCCCGCTCGAACGCCCGGATCGAGGCGACCGCGGCGGCGCAGGCCAGCGGGTGGCCGGAGTAGGTGAGCCCGCCCGGGTAGGGCCGGGTGGCGAACTCGTCGGCGACCCGCTGGCCCATGATCACACCGCCGAGCGGCACGTAGCCGGAGTTGACGCCCTTGGCGAAGCAGATCAGGTCGGGGACGACGCCCCAGCGGTCGGTGGCGAACCACTCGCCGCAGCGGCCGAAGCCGGCCATGACCTCGTCCAGGATCAGCAGGATGCCGTGCTGGTCGCACAGCTCGCGCACCCCGGCGAGGTAGCCGTCCGGCGGCACGAGGATGCCGTTCGTGCCGACGACGGTCTCCAGCAGGACGGCCGCCACGGTGTGCGGGCCCTCCAGCATGATCACGTCGGCCAGGTGGGCGAGCGCCCGCTCCCCTTCCTCCTCGACGCTGCGCGAGTAGAACGGCGACCGGTACGGGTACGGGCCGTGGAAGTGCACCACGCCGGGCATGCCCGGCTCGCTCGGCCAGCGGCGCGGCTCCCCGGTCAGCACGATCGAGCCGCCGGTGGCGCCGTGGTAGGAGCGGTAGGTCGTGAGGATCTTGTGCCGGCCGGTGGCCAGCCGGGCCATCCGGATGGCGTTCTCGGTCGCCTCGGCGCCGCCGTTGGTGAAGAACACCTTGTCGAGGTCGCCGGGCGCGTGCGTGGCGATCAGCCGGGCCGCCTCCGAGCGCGCCTCGTTCGCGTGGAACGGCGCGATCGTGGTGAGCTTGCGGGCCTGCTCGATGATCGCCTCGACGACGGCGGGGTGCTGGTGGCCGATGTTGGCGTTCACCAGCTGGGAGGAGAAGTCGAGGTAGCGCCGCCCGCTGTCGTCCCAGAAGTAGCTGCCCTCGGCCCGGTTGACCACCAGCGGGGTAAGCGTCGCCTGCGCCGACCAGGAGTGGAAGACGTGCCGGCGGTCGTCGTCGTAGGTGCTGCCCATGTTCCCGCTGCCTCCTTGCCCAGGGCTGCCCACCGGTCAGTGATCAACAACGTCGGCCGGGCCCCGCCGGCCCCCGCCGCGCGGCACGGGTGGACGCGCGCCACGCGGTGGGGCCGGCGGGGTGAGAACGCCGGCGTCGGGTCAGACGCCGCCCTCCTCGAGAACGACCTCGATCGGGGTGAAGCCGTCGCCGACGACGTCGACGCCGTCGGCACGCAGGTTCTCCAGCGCCTGCTCGACGTAGTCGTTGGTGAAGGCCAGGCCCTCCGGGTCGCCGGTGAGCACGGTAGCGCCGTCCGCGTTCTTCGTGCCCTTGGCGATCTCGACGGTCTGGTCCCAGGCCGCCTGGTCGATCACGCCGATCCCGTCCGGCGACGGCCAGACCAGCTTGTTGATCTCGTTCATCTGCCAGAGCTGGTGGCTGTTGCCGAGGCGGGAGCCGGAGGCGACCACCAGGTCCCGGCACTCCTGCGGGTTGTCCCGGCAGTGCACCCAGCCGCGGATGGAGGCCTCGACGAACTTGACCGCGGTCTCGCGGTACGCGGGGTCGCTCTCCAGGCGCTCCTCGCTCGCCCAGATCGCGTCCTGCAGCATCGCGGTGCCGACGTCGTTCCAGTCGATGACCGTGAAGTCCTCCGGCTGGTACAGCTCGCCGGTGTCCGGGTTCACCGCCTCCAGCACCTGGGCGTACTCGTTGTAGCTCATCGCCTGGGCGGCGTCGATGTCGCCGGCCAGCAGGGCGTTCATGTCGAACTGCTGCTGGACGAGCTCGACGTCGCTGGCCGGGTCGAGGCCGGCCTGGGTCATGCCGGCGAACAGCTCGTACTCGTTGCCGAAGCCCCAGTTACCGACCTTCTTGCCCTTGAGGTCGGCCGGGCCGGTGATCCCCGAGTCGGCGAAGCTCACCTGCAGGGTGCCGGACCGCTGGAAGATCTGGGCGATGTCGGTGATCGCCGCGCCCTGCTCCCGGGAGGCCAGCGCCTTGGGCACCCAGGCGATGGCGAAGTCGGCCTCGCCCTGGGCGAGCACCGTCTGCGGCACGATGTCGGTGCCGCCCTCGAGGATCTCCACGTCGAGGCCGGCGTCCTCGTAGTAGCCGAGGTCGCGGGCGGCGATGTAGCCGGCGAACTGGGCCTGGGTGAACCACTGCAGCTGCAGCTTCACCGGGGTGAGACCCCCCTGCGCGGTGCTGCCGCCGCTGGGCGACGACTCCTCGTCGTCCCCGCCACAAGCCGCGAGCACGAGCGCCGCGGCCAGCCCGGCGGCGACTCCCCCCGCCAACCGTCTGTTCATGTGCTGCCCCTCCGTAACCCAGGTGCTGCTCGGTGCGCGGGCCGCGTCGCCCGCTCCTCAGGTCGAAATCCGTCGGGCCGCGCCGCCCGTCGGCGAACCGGATGTCCACGGGCCTCGTCGCCCACGGGGCGGCCCCGGTCCACCGCCCGCCTGCCGCCGGGTTCCCCACCGCTCGGCGACGCCGATCCGGGGGTGCGTATCTGGGCCTGGTCTGTCAGGCCTCAATAGGTGTGTGGCTCTGGTGGGTCCGCGCGCCGCGTGGTCGCCGCGCCCTGCCGGGGCGGGCCTATCCGTCCGGCGGGGTGTGCGCCGCCGCGCTGGCCGTCGCCGGTGGTGGTGCGGCCGCCGGCGCCGCCGTGGCCGGGACCGCCGGCGCGACGGCCGGCGTGCCCACCGGCCGGGGGCGCCGCCGCAGCGGCCCGCCGCCGGAGCCGGCCCGTCGCCACGGCGTGGCCAGCCACTCCAGCAGGCCGGCGACCAGGTACACGACGAGGCCGAGCACGCAGGCGGCGACCACGAACGCCCACGCCCGCGGGTAGGCGGTGTTGGAGGCCGCCGCGGTGATCCGCGAGCCGAGCCCGTTCTGCCGGCCGCCGAAGTACTCGGCGACCACCGCGGCGATCACCGCGAGCGACGAGGCCAGCCGGAAGCCGGTGAACACGTGCGGCAGCGCGCCCGGCAGCTGCACCATCCGGGCGAACGCCCACGGGCCGGCGGCCAGCGAGCGCATCAGCTCCCGCTGCACGGGCTGGACCTCGCGCAGCCCGCGCACGGTGTTCACGAAGATCGGGAAGAACACGACGATCGCGACCACCAGCCGGCGCGGCACCGACGACGTCGCCGAGAACATCGTGTTGAACAGCGGCGCCAGCGCGATGATCGGGATCGCGTTCATCGCGGCGGCGACCGGGCCGAGCATGCCGTCGACGATCCGGGACCGGGCGGCCACCACCGCGGCCAGCAGCCCGGCGAGCACCCCGATCACCAGGCCCACCAGCGCGTTCAGCCCGGTCGCCCAGGCGGCGTCGACGATCAGGTCGAAGCTGGCCCGGAACTGCTCCCAGATCGCCGACGGCGCCGGCAGCAGGTACGGCCTGACGTCGCGGGCCTGGACGAACACCTCCCACAGCGCGATCGCGGCGACGCCGACGACGACCGGTGCGACGACCGTGGCGACCTTCCCCGAGCCGAGGCCGCCGCCGGGACCGCCCCGGCCACCGCGGCGGCGGGCCCGGCCCCCGGCTGGGGTGCCGGCGCCCGCCCCCGGGGCGGGGCTGGCGACCCCCCCCCCGCGCCCGCCGCGGGCCCCCCCCCGCCCCCCGGGGGGCCGGGCCCGGCCCCCGGCTGGGGTGCCGGCACCGGCGCCGGTGCCGGTCATGCCGGCCCCCCGGCCCGCAGTGCCTCGCGCACCGCGGTCACGGCGGCGAAGAACGCCGACTGCTCGCGCACGTCGTCGGCGTCGGCGAGCCCGCCGGACTCGCCGGGCGCGCCCACCCGGTTCGGCAGGTCGATGTCGACGATCCGGGTGATCCGGCCGGGCCGCGGCGACATCACGGCGACCCGGTCGGACAGGAACACCGCCTCCGGGATCGAGTGGGTGACCAGGATGACGGTGGTGGCGGTCTCGTGCCGGATCCGGGCGAGCTCGGCCTGCATCCGCTCCCGGGTCATCTCGTCCAGCGCGCCGAACGGCTCGTCGAGCAGCAGCAGCCGGGGCCGCTCGGCCAGCGCCCTGGCGATCGCCACCCGCTGCTGCATGCCGCCGGACAGCTGCGCCGGCCAGTGGTCGGCGAAGTCCGCGAGGCCGACCAGGGCGAGCAGATCCCGGGCGCGGGCCCGGCGCTCCTTCTTGCGCACCCCGTGGACCTGCAGCGGAAGCTCCACGTTGCCGGCGACCGTGCGCCACTCCAGCAGCCCGGCCTGCTGGAACGCGATGCCGTAGTCCTGGCCGCGGCGGGCCTCGCCGGCCGGCTTGCCGAACACCCGCACCTCGCCGGCCGACGGCTCCAGCAGGTCGGCCACCAGCCGCAGCAGGGTGGACTTGCCGCACCCGGACGGGCCGATCAGCGAGACGAACTCCCCCGGCGCGACGGTCAGGTCGATGCCCGAGAGCGCGACCGTCTGGCCGCCGCCGGACACCGGGAAGACCTTGTCCAGGCCGCGCACCTCGACGGCCGGCACCGGCGCTGCCCCGGCCGCCGGCGCCGCCTCCGCCGCCCCGGCCTGCGGCGCGGGCGCGGTGGCCGGTCCGGTCGACGTCATGTACCCACCTTCCGGATCGGGCGCGCGCGCCCGCCGCCGTGGCGGCGGCGCCAGGTCAGCGCCAGCTCGACCAGCGAGATCAGCCCGGCGAACAGCAGCCCGGCCACCGCGGCGCCGAGCACCGCGTCGTAGAGGCGGCTCGCGTCGCTGCTGGCGGACTGCGAGTAGTCGATGATGAGGCGGCCGATCCCGCCGCGGGTGCCCGTGGAGATCTCGGCGACGATCGCGCCGATCACCGCGGACGCCGCGGCCAGCCGCAGCGCGGGCAGCAGGAACGGCACCGAGGCCGGCAGCCGCAGCCGCAGCAGGGTCTGCCACCAGGAGGCGGCGTAGCTGCGCATGAGCTCCACGGCGTTCGGGCCGGGCGACTGCAGCCCGCGCAGCATGCCGACCGCGACCGGGAAGAACGCCAGATAGGCGGCGATCATCGACACCGACATCCAGCGCTCCCACTCCAGCGAGCCGAGCTGGAGCTTGCCGCCCCAGCCGGCGACCAGCGGCGCGAGCGCGACCAGCGGCACGGTCTGGCTGGCGATCACATACGGCAGCAGGCCGCGCTCGACGATGCGCAGCCGGGCCATCGCGACCGCGAGCAGCACCCCGACGACCACGCCGAC
Organism: Frankia sp.; assembly: GCA_019689615.1. Lineage (GTDB taxonomy): Bacteria > Actinomycetota > Actinomycetes > Frankiales > Frankiaceae > Pseudofrankia. The sequence continues at coordinate 10,817 of JADGHD010000045.1, forward strand.
CACCAGCCCAGCGAAGGCCACCCGCAGGCTGAACCACATCGCCTTGGCGACGGCGACCCCGACCGTGTCGCTGCCGGCGGTCCGCACCTCCTTCTCGCCCAGCTGGGCGACGATGTCCCAGGTGTGCGGCATCGCCGTGTCGGTGGCCCGCGGCAGCACCGGCACGCCGAACAGCCGGCCACCGTCCGTCGGGCCGACCGCCCTGTACAGCTCCCACACGGCGCACAGCAGCACCAGCGCGGCGACGGCCAGCAGCACGCGGCGCAGCCGCTCCCGCCAGGGCGAGCCGGCCCAGGCCGGCGCCGCGGCCGCGACGTCGTGCCGGGCCGACGCGCCGCCGGTGGCCGCCGACGCCGGACCGCCCGACGCCACGATGTCCGGCCCGGTGGTGGGGCTGGTCGGGGTCGCCCGGGTCATCGCACCTCGCCGGGCTCGGCCGGGGTCTTCGCCCGGACGTGCTCCGCGATCGCCGGGATGATCTTCTCGCCGTAGGCCTCCAGCGTGCCCGGCTTGTTGTCGTGCTGCAGGTAGACGGCGAACTGGTCGACGCCGAGCGCGGCCAGCTCGGTGAGCCGGCGAACGTGCGCCTCGGGCGGCCCGAGCAGGCAGAACCGGTCGACGATCTCGTCGGGGACGAACGTCGTGTGGGTGTTGCCCGCCCGGCCGTGCTCGTTGTAGTCGTAGCCGGTCCGCCCGGCGATGTAGCTGGTCAGCGCATCCGGGACGGCCGAGCCGTCGCCGCCGTAGCGGGCGACCAGGTCGGCGACGTGGTTGCCGACCATGCCACCGAACCAGCGGCACTGCTCGCGGGCGTACGCCAGCGAGCCCTCGTCGCAGACGTACGCCGGGGCGGCGACGCAGATCTTCACCTGCGCCGGGTCACGGCCGGCGGCCACCGCGGCGGAGCGGACCGCGTCGATCGTCCATGCGGCGATGTCCGGGTCGGCGAGCTGCAGGATGAAGCCGTCGCCGACCTCGCCGGTCAGCGCCAGCGCCTTCGGGCCGTAGGCGGCCACCCAGATGTCGAGCCGGCTGTCCAGGCCCCACGGGAAGCGCAGCCTGGTGCCGTTGACCACGGCCTCGCGGCCGTTGGCCAGCTCCCGGACGACCTCGATGCACGAGCGCAGGGTCGCCAGCGTCGTGGGCCTGCCGTTGAGCACCCGGACGGCGCTGTCGCCGCGGCCGATGCCGCAGATCGTCCGGTTGCCGTACATCTCGTTGAGCGTGGCGAACAGCGACGCCGTGACCGTCCAGTCGCGGGTCGCCGGGTTGGTGACCATCGGGCCGACCTTGACCTTGCGGGTGGCGGCCAGGATCTGGCTGTAGATGACGAACGGCTCCTCCCACAGCAGGTGGGAGTCGAACGTCCAGACATGCGAGAACCCGTACAGCTCGGCCTGGCGGGCCAGTTCCACCACCCGGGAGGCCGGTGGGTTCGTCTGCAGCACGACGCCGATGTCCATCTGGCTCCTTCCCCCGTCCTCGCCTTCGTCCCGACCGTGTCGGTTCACTGTTGCCGGCTGATGTTTCGGAGAGGTCGGCTGAGGTTTTCGGTGAGGTCGGCTGATGTTTCGGTGAGGTTCAGGGCGGCGCACGAACCTCTGGCGGCGGGCCCTGGCCGGCGCGCCCGCGCCGCTACCTCGTCCTCGGGAAGCCGAGGTCCACCGAGCTGGTCGCCGGGTCAGGCCAGCGGGTGGTGACCACCTTGGTCCTGGTGTAGAAGCGGATGCCGTCCGGGCCGTACATGTGCAGATCGCCGAACAGCGACGCCTTCCAGCCGCCGAAGCTGTAGTAGGCGACCGGCACCGGGATCGGCACGTTGACGCCGACCATGCCGGCGGTCACCTCGAAGGAGAACCGGCGCGCCGCGCCGCCGTCCCGGGTGAAGATGGCCGCCCCGTTGCCGTACGGGCTCTCCTCGATCAGCCGGACCGCCTCGGCGTAGGTCGGGACCCGCACCACCGCGAGCACCGGGCCGAAGATCTCGTCGGTGTAGACCCTGCTGGTGGTCGGGACGTCGTCGATCAGGCTGATCCCGAGGAAGAAGCCGGGGCCGGCGGCCACCGGGTCGTCCCGGCCGTCGATGACGACCGTCGCCCCGTCCTCCTTCGCCACGTCCAGGTAGCTGGCGACCCGGTCGCGGTGCTCGCGGGTGATCAGCGGACCGACCTCGCTGTCGGGGTCGGTGCCCGGGCCGACCCGGACCTTGCGCACCCGCTCGGCGATCGCCTCGACGAGCGGGTCGCCGACGTCGCCGACCGCGACCACGACCGAGACCGCCATGCAGCGCTCGCCGGCCGAGCCGTACGCGGCGGACACGGCGGCGTCGGCGGCCGCCGCGATGTCCGCGTCCGGCAGCACGACCATGTGGTTCTTCGCCCCGCCCAGGGCCTGCACCCGCTTGCCGGCGACGGTGCCGCGCTCGTAGACGTAGCGGGCGACCGGGGTCGAGCCGACGAAGCTGACCGCGGCGATGTCGGGGTGCTCCAGCAGCGTGTCCACGGCCAGCTTGTCGCCCTGGACGACGTTGAGCACGCCGGCCGGCAGGCCCGCCTGGGCGAACAGGTCGGCCAGCGCCAGCGACGCCGACGGGTCGCGCTCGCTCGGCTTGAGCACGAACGTGTTCCCACAGGCGAGCGCGTTGGCGAGCATCCACAGCGGGACCATCGCCGGGAAGTTGAACGGGGTGATCCCGGCGACCACGCCCAGCGGCTGGCGGATCTCGTGCACGTCCACGCCGCTCGACGCCTGCTCGGAGAAGCCGCCGCGCAGGTGGTGCGGGGCGCCGCAGGCGAACTCGACGTTCTCCAGGCCGCGGGCGACCTCGCCGAGCGCGTCGTCGAGGGTCTTGCCGTGCTCGGCGGTCAGCAGCGCGGCGAGCTCCTTGCGGTTGGCGTCCAGCAGCTCGCGGAAGCGGAACAGCACCTCGGCGCGGCGGCCGAGCCCGGTCGCCCGCCAGGCCGGGAAGGCCGCCCTGGCCGCGGCGACCGCCGCGTTCACCTCCTCGACGCTGGCCAGCGCCACCCGCGCGGCATGCTCGCCGGTGGCCGGGTTCCACACCGGCCCGAACCGGCCGGACGCGCCGGCAACCGCCGTCCCATCGATCCAGTGCCCGATCTCCCGCATCGCGCGTCCCTCCTGCCCGTACCGCTGCCCGGGTACCGCTGCCCGGGTACCGCTGTCGTGCCCGCCCCGGGTCCCGCCGCCGTGCCGCCGGCCGGCCGCCGTCTCCCGTCGTCCTGGTGTCACCGTCCCCGCCGCGCCGGCCGCCCGGCAGGGCGGGCGGCGGCGCGGATGGTCAGCGCAGGTACTGGCTCAGGCCGCGGCGCAGGTACTGGCCGTGGCCGGGGCGGCCGTGGAAGGCGTTGTCGGAGATCACCACGCTGCCCCGGGACAGCACGGTGTCCACGCGGCCGGCGATCTCGAAGCCCTCCCAGGCCGAGTGGTCCATGTTCATGTGGTGGGTGGCCACGCCGATCGTGGTCGTCGCGGTCGGGTCGTAGATGACGATGTCGGCGTCCGAGCCGGGGGCGATGATCCCCTTCTTCGGGTAGAGGCCGAACATCCTCGCCGGCGTCGTCGAGCAGGTCTCCACCCAGCGCTGCAGCGACAGCCGGCCGGTGACCACGCCCTGGTAGACGAGGTCCATCCGGTGCTCGACCGTGCCGATCCCGTTCGGGATCTTGGTGAAGTCGCCGCGCCCGAGCTCCTTCTGGTCCTTGAAGCAGAACGGGCAGTGGTCGGTGGACACGACCGCCAGGTCGTCGGTGCGCAGCCCGCGCCACAGGTCGTCGCGGTGCGACTCGTCGCGCGGTCGCAGCGGCGGGGAGGCGACCCACTTGGCGCCCTCGAAGCCGGGCGCGCCGAGCTGGTCCTCCAGGGTCAGATAGAGGTACTGCGGGCAGGTCTCGGCGAACACGTTGCGCCCTGCCGCCCGGGCGGCCGAGACGACCGCGAGCGCCTCGGACGCCGACATGTGCACGAAGTAGAGCGGGGTGTTGCCGGCGACCTGGGCGAGCACGGCTGCCCGGTGGGTGGCCTCGCCCTCGAGCGCGCTGGGACGGGTGATGCCGTGGTAGACCGGGTCGGTCTCGCCGCGGGCCAGCGCCTGGGCGGCCAGCACGTCGATCGCGATGCCGTTCTCCGCGTGCATCATGATCAGCGCGCCGTTGTCGGTCGCCTTCTGCATCGCGCGCAGGATCTGGCCGTCGTCGCTGTAGAAGACGCCGGGGTAGGCCATGAACAGCTTGAAGCTGGTGATCCCCTCGTGCTCGACGAGGTGGTCCATGGCCTTGAGCGCCTCGTCGTCGACCCCACCGATAATCATGTGGAAGCCGTAGTCGATGGCGCACCTGCCGTCAGCCTTGGCGTGCCAGGCGGCCAGCCCGTCCTGGACGACCTCGCCGGTGCGCTGCACGGCGAAGTCGATGATCGTCGTGGTGCCGCCCCAGGCCGCCGCGATCGTGCCCGTCTCGAAGGTGTCCGAGGCGAACGTGCCGCCGAACGGCAGCTGCATGTGGGTGTGCACGTCCACCCCGCCCGGGACGACGTACTTCCCGGTCGCGTCGATCACGTTGTCCGCGGTCACGCCGGCGGCCGCGGCGGCACCGGGCGCGTAGAGCGCGGCGATCGTCTCCCCGTCGACGAGCACGTCCGTCGGCGTCGCGCCGAGTGGGCCGACGACGGTCCCGCCAGTGATCAGCGTCTTCATCGAGGCTCCTGGTGGTGGTCGGTGCTGGTGGGGGCGGGAC
>JADGHD010000749.1 GCA_019689615.1 Frankia sp.
CGGACGAGCAGGTGACCAAGCGGCGGGAGCTGGCCGCGCAGGAAGCGCTGGCGGATCCGGGCGAGCTGGGCGCGGGCCAGGGCCACCGCGGCCGGGTCTACTGGTGAGCTGGGCCCAAGCCCAGCTGCGCGGATCGTGAGACCCCCGTCATGCAGAGTCGGAGCAGCGCCGCTCGTCATGGATGCAGGGTAGTTGACCGATCTCTGACGGTACAAGAGCGGTCAGCCGATCTCGGTGCGAGTGGGTGTTCCGTCCGGTTCTGTCGCGTCATGTGACCGGAGGGCGACCGGCGGCTACCGGGACCGCGCCAACGACGCTATAGCGTCCGCCGCGGTGGGCAGAAAGTCCCTGGATGCCTCGCGCGGTCCACGCGCGGGCGCGGTAGGAGGTGGCGAATGTCCACTCTCGGAGGTCGCGAGCGGATGGCCCCGGTCGACGAAAGCAGACGGGCCTCGGCCACCCAGCCGATCCGGTCGATCCTGCGCGGCCGCGCCGGTGGGCGCCGGCGTGGCCCGGACGCCGGTTCCCGGGCCCGGCCGACGCCCGCGAGCGAGCCGGCGCACCACGACGAGGGCGGCCCGCTGCTGGGCGCGGTGGGGCCGGTGCACCGGGACGCCGACCGGCTGCTGGGGCGGACCGCCGCGGTGCCGATCGGGCAGGCCGACCCGCGGCAGGTGCTGCGGACGTGGGACGCGGCGATCGCGCTGGTGTCGGCGCACCTGGCCACGGTGGACCGCTACATCTACCCCCGGGCGCGGCGCTGGGTGCCCCGGTGGGACGAGCGCCTTGCCCAACTGCGCTCGGGGGCGCTGGAGATCCAGACGCTGATGCGGGGGGTCCAGCAGTACGCCCAGGGCGACCCGTTGTCGCCCCACGTCGACCCCGCCGACCTGCAGCGCCAGCTGCGCGCCGCGCTGGCCGAGCACGTCCGCGCGGAGGAGGCGCTGCTGCGCGACATCGAGCGGGCCGCCCCGGCGGAGGAACTGTCGGCGCTGGTCGCCGAGTACGAGCGCCGGCTGCCCCGGGCGCCGAGCCGGCCACACCCGCACCTGTTCCGCCACCGGGCCTTCGGCCACCAGCTCGGGCACCGGATGGTCGCCTGGTGGGACGGGGTGCTCGACGCCATGGACTCCCGGGTCGTCTCCGGCGCGCCGGTCCGCCCGCCGGGGAAGGTCGGCCTGTGGGGTGCCTGGCTGCTCGGGCGGCCCCCGACCGCCCAGCGGGGCGGTGAGCGGCCTGCTGCGCCCGGCGGCTGGCGGCCCATGGCCGGTCCCGCCCCCGGGGAGAAGGCGGCTGGCAGGGGCGGCCGCCCCGCCGCCGCGCCGGACGAGGTGACGGCGGGTCGGGGGACGCGTCACGACGGGTGATGCGCGTCATAGCGGATCGCCCTAGAGTGCCGGCATGGGTCGGGCACGAGACGAACGCGCTGCGCTGGCTGATGTCATTGAGGCGGCCGGTCCGGACCATCCGACGCTGTGTGCCGGGTGGACCGCGTATGACCTGCTGGCCCACGTGGTCACCCGGGAACGGAAGCCGTGGGCCGGGCCCGGGCTGCTCATCAGGAAGCTGCACGGGATCACCGAGCGGGCCGAGCGGGCCACCCGGGACGGGCACTCGTTCGACGAGCTGCTGCGGATCTTCCGGTCCGGGGCGCCGGTCTGGCACTTCTCCCGGATCGGGCCGCTCGACGACGCCACCAACTTCGTCGAGTACCTCGTCCACGCGGAGGACGTCCGCCGGGCGGGGCCGACCGACGGCTCCGCCGGTCCGGCGGCGGACGGGCCGCTGGCGCCGCGCAAGCTCGACGCGGCGCAGAGCGAACAGCTCTGGCGGATGGTGAGCCGGATGGCCCGGATGGCGTTCCGCAGGGTCCCGGTCGGCGTCGTGCTCGAGCGCACCGACGGGGGCGGCGAGGAGCCGGCCCGGGTCGTCGCGCGGCGCGGCGAGCCGGCGGTCGTCGTCGCCGGCCCGGCCGCCGAGCTGCTGCTGTACGCCTACGGCCGGCGCTCGGCGGCGAAGGTCGAGCTGCGCGGGGACGCCGAGCGGATCGCGGCGCTGGAAGCGGCCCCACTGGGCATCTGAGCCGCCGATCCCCCTGTTCCTGCCCTGGCTGGCAGGCTTGGGGTGTGAAGCCGATCCCGCGTACCGCCGCCCGGGTCGTCCTCATCGACCCGGTGGACGCCTTCCTGCTGATCAAGTCACACGACCCGTCGCTCGACGACTCGCCGGTGTGGTGGCATGTGCCCGGCGGCGGGCTCGACCCAGGGGAGACCCCGGAGCAGGGCGCGATCCGGGAGATCGCCGAGGAGGTCGGCGTCCGGCTCGACGCGGTCGGCCCGCCGGTCGGGACCCGCACCACCCGGTTCACCTTCGGCGGCAGGCGGTTCGTCCAGCAGGAGTCGTTCTT
>JADGHD010000750.1 GCA_019689615.1 Frankia sp.
CCCCTGCCCCCCTCCCGCTTCCCGCGCCTTTCGGTCTGCCCGGCGCAGGACGAGCTGGCCGCCGCGTTCGGCACGATCCCGCAGGCGCTGGCCGAGATCGCCGCCGGCCGCCCGGTGGTCGTCGTCGACGACGCGGACCGGGAGAACGAGGGCGACCTGATCTTCGCCGCCGAGAAGGCCACGCCGGAGCTGCTGGCGTTCATGATCCGGCACACCTCCGGCGTGATCTGCGCGCCGGTCACCGGCGCCGACGCCGACCGGCTGGGCCTCGACCCGATGGTCGGCCGCAACAGCGAGCCGCACCACACCGCGTTCACGGTCTCGGTGGACGCCCGCTCCGGCGTGAGCACCGGGATCAGCGCCGCCGACCGGGCGCACACGATCCGGCTGCTCGCCGACCCGGCCGCCGGCCCGGACGACTTCACCCGGCCCGGTCACGTCTTCCCGCTGCGCGCCAGGGACGGCGGGGTGCTCAGCCGCGCAGGGCACACCGAGGCGGCCGTCGACCTCGCCCGGCTCGCCGGGCTGCGGCCGGCCGGCGCGATCTGCGAGATCGTCAACGACGACGGCTCGATGGCCCGGCTGCCCGACCTGGTCCGCTTCGCCCGCGAGCATGGCCTCGTGCTGGTCTCGATCGCCGACCTGATCGCCTACCGCCGCCGGGCCGAGCGCCAGGTCGTCCGGCTGGCCGAGGCGCGGCTGCCCACCCGCCACGGCCTGTTCCGGGCCATCGGCTACCGCGACACCGTCGACGGCGTCGAGCACGTCGCCCTCGTCCGCGGCGACCTCGGCGACGGTGCGGACGTGCTGGTCCGGATGCACAGCGAGTGCCTGACCGGCGACGTCTTCGGCTCGCTGCGCTGCGACTGCGGCGACCAGCTCGACGCCGCGCTGCGCGCGGTCGCCGCCGAGGGCCGGGGCGTGGTGCTCTACCTGCGCGGGCACGAGGGCCGCGGGATCGGCCTGACCCACAAGCTCGCCGCCTACCAGCTGCAGGACGCCGGCCACGACACGGTCGACGCCAACCTGGCGCTTGGCCTGCCGGCCGACGCCCGCGACTACGGCACCGGCGCCCAGATCCTGCTCGACCTGGGGGTCCGCGGGGTGCGGCTGCTGACCAACAACCCGTCGAAGCGGGCCGGGCTGGAGGGCTACGGCCTGCGCATCGTCGAGCGGGTGAGCCTGCCGGTCGCGCACACCCCGGAGAACCTCCGCTACCTGATCACCAAGCGCGACCGGATGGGCCACGACCTGCCCGGCCTGCCCGACCTGCCCGCCGCCGAGCCGGTCGCCGGCAACGGCCGCCCGGCCGCGGCGGGGGTGGCGGCGATGGCGGCGTCGGCTGGCGCGGCCGAGCGGTCCGTCATCGTGGAGACGCCGGGCCGCGCGGACGCGGCCGGCCCGGGTGACCTGTCGGGGGTTGCGGGGGCGCCGCGCGCGGCTGGCCTGCCGGAGCAGGTGGGAGGAAACGCCAGGTGAGCGGGATCGGAGCGCCGGACGAGGTGCGCCTGCCGGCGGCGGTCACGGACCTGCGGCTCGGGGTGGTGGCCACCCGGTGGCACACCGAGATCACCGACGCGCTGCTGGCCGGCGCGCTGGCCGCGGCGCGCGACGCCGGCCTGCGCCGGGAGCCGACGGTGGTCCGGGTGCCGGGCGCGGTCGAGCTGCCGGTCGTGGCCGACCGGCTGGCCGCCGGCCACGACGCGGTGGTCGCGCTCGGGGTGGTGATCCGCGGCGGCACCCCGCACTTCGACTACGTCTGCCAGTTCGTCACCCAGGGCCTGGTCCGGGTCACCCTCGACCACCGGGTGCCGGTCGGCTTCGGCGTGCTCACCTGCGACACCGTCGAGCAGGCCAGGGACCGCGCCGGCCTGCCCGGCTCGTCGGAGGACAAGGGCCGCGAGGCCGTGCTCGCCGCCCTGGAGACCGCGCTGGTCCTCGCCGACCTGGCCCCCGTCAACCAGCCAGCCTGACCGGGCCCGGCCCACTTCCGGCCGTCGCGTTCGGCGACCGGAAGTGGGCCGCTGTGCCTGTTTGGCGGGTTGGCGTTGTCTCCCCGTATCGGTCCTCATGCGCTGCGCCATAATGACGAGGTCTCGGCGTGGGGATGGTGAGTGCGGGTGGCGTCTGCCGGTGCCGACGAGGGCGCACTGACGCCGGGCACGGGGGATGACCCGGACGCGACGATCCCCACCGAAGCCGGCGGCAGCGGCGGGGACGCCCGCCCGGTCTCCCTGCTCGGCTCGCGGCCACTCGGCGAGAGCAGCGACCCCCCGGTCGTCCGCCGCTCCCGCGCCAGATCGGCCAACCAGACCAACCCTCGCCCAGGCCCGTCCGGCCTGCCCTTCCCGGTCCCCGGCGCGGGGCCGCCCCCGGGCGGTTATAAACAAATCCGCGCCCCCCCG
>JADGHD010000751.1 GCA_019689615.1 Frankia sp.
GGGCCGGGCGAGCCGGCCCGCCGGTTCGACACCGCGGAGGTGGTGGCCCTCGCCGAGGCGGCCGGCACCGAGGTCGTCGCGGTGCACGGGGTGCGGCTGTTCGCCGACCTGGTCGCCGCGTGGCCGCCGGCGGGCGCGGTCCCGCCCGGCGGGCCGGCCTCGGCCGCCCAGCCCGCCGTGGGCGCCGCGCCGCTGGCCGAGCCACCGCCGGCGGCCTGGGCCGAGCAGCTGGCCCGCCTGGACGCGCTGGCCGCCGCCCGGGCGCCGTACCGCGACCTGGCCGGGCAGCTGCACGTGCTGGCCCGCCTGCCCGACCATGCGCCAGCCTGAGAGCGGGAGCGCCGGCCAGGCGGGGACCGCCGGCGCCAGCACGATCCTGCACGTCGACATGGACGCGTTCTTCGCGGCGGTCACCCTCCTGGACCGGCCGGAGCTGCGCGGCCGGCCAGTGATCATCGCGGGCGGGTCGCGCGGGGTGGTGCTGTCCGCCACCTACGAGGCCCGCGCCTACGGGGTGCGCAGCGCCATGCCCATCGGGCGGGCCCGCCGGCTCTGCCCGGGCGCCGTGGTGCTACCCCCGGAGCGCGAGCGCTACCACGAGGTCTCCACGCGGGTGATGGCGATCCTGCGCGACGTCACCCCGCTGGTCGCGCCGCTGTCGGTGGACGAGGCGTTCCTGGACGTCCGCGGCGCCCGCCGGCTGTTCGGCGAACCGGTCGAGATCGCCCGGTCCATCCGCGCCCGGGTCCTCGCCGAGGAGGGGCTGACCTGCTCGATCGGGGTCGCCCCCAGCATGGTCGTCGCGAAGATCGCCTCGGCGCGGTGCAAGCCGGACGGGCTGGCGGTGGTCGAGCCGGACGAGGTGCTCGACTTCCTGCACCCGCTGCCGATCAGCGCGCTGTGGGGCGTGGGGGAGCGGACCGAGGCGACGCTGCGCCGGCTGGGCCTGCGCACGATCGGCGACATCGCCGACTGCTCGCCGCAGACCCTGGAGCGGGCGCTGGGCGGCGCCGTCGGCAGGCACCTGCACGAGCTGGCGCACGGCCGGGACGAGCGGACCGTGGACCCGGACGCGGCCGAGGTCAGCGTCAGCGCCGAGCACACGCTGCCGGTCGACACCGCCGACCCGGCGGAGCTCACCCGGGTGCTGCTGCGGCTGTCCGGCCAGGTCGCCCGCCGGCTGCGGGCCCGCGGCCGGGCCGCCAGGACCGTGACCGTCAAGATCCGGCTCGCCGACTTCACCACGTTCACCCGGGCGCACACCCTGCGCGAGCCCACCGACGTGACCCAGGAGATCTCCCGGACCGCCCGGGCGCTGTTCGCCGAGTCGGGCCTTGGCGGGCGGGCGGTCCGCCTGCTCGGGGTCCGGGCCTCCAACCTGGTCGACGCCGGCGCCGTCGGCCAGCAGCTCACCCTCGACGAGCAGCCGGCCCGCTGGTCCCAGCTCGACCAGGCAGCCGACGCCGCCGGCCGCCGGTTCGGGGCCGGCGCGGTGGCCCCGGCCAGCCTGCTGCCCCGGGCGGGCGTGGCCGCCGACCGCGCCGGGCGGGCCCCCGGAGGCAGGTCTGGGCAGGCCGGCGGGCCTGGGACGGGAGGCCGTGGCGGTGGGTGACATCCCGATTGGCGGCATGAGAGGCGGGCCGGCGAGGTAACAGGGCGGTACCGGCCGACGCGGGCGCCTACCGCGCTTGCCCGCGGATGCCTATCCTTGGTTGTCAGGTTCGTCCATTGACCTGTCGGTCGTGGGAGGAGCGTCGATGCCGCTCTCGGAGAACGAGCAGCGCCTGCTCGAACAGATCGAGCGCGGCCTCGTCGAGGACGACCCCAAGTTCGCGAACACGGTCCGCTCGACGAACCCGCGTACCTATCTGGTACGCCGGATCCGCCGGAGTGCGGTGCTGTTTGCCCTCGGCCTTGTCGTGCTGGTCGTCGGCGTCGTCCTGAACAGAGTGCCGCTCACCGTCATCCTCGGGATTCTCGGATTCTGCATGATGCTGTTCGCCGCGCTCCGGGGCGCCGGTGACCTGCGCCGGCTGAGCGGCCGTGTCCAGGAGCCGCACCGCCGCGCCCCGGGCAGGCAGCGCACCCGTCGCTCCGTCAGCGAGCGGGCCGAGGAGCGCTGGCGGCGCCGCTGGGAGGACCGCCGCTAGCGCGGCCGACCACCCGGTCGCCGTACCGGGTCCTCGGTTCTGCGGGCACGACCACCTTCGCCGTGCGCTCGTTTCGTAGCTGTTCGCCCCGTCGGCGGCCGACCACGCGATTTCTCCCGCCAGGCGACGCGGGCTGCCCACCCGAGCCGGCCCACGGCCGCTACGGCGCTGCCGCTACGGCGCCACGGTCCCGGCGCTGCGGTCCCGGCGTTACCGGGCGTCGGCCCGATCCTCGTCGGGCGGGGCGGTGGGGGC
>JADGHD010000752.1 GCA_019689615.1 Frankia sp.
TGTTTATAATTCCCCGGGGGCGCCCGCGGCGCCCCGCGGCCCGGCGGCGCGGCCGGCGCCCCGCGGCCCGGTGGCGTGCCCGGCGCGCCCCGGCCCGGTGGCCCGCGGCCGTCGCCCAGCTCGATGCCGCCTCGGCCGGGCGGTACCGGTGGCCCGCGGCCGTCGCCCAGCTCGATGCCGCCGCGGCCCGGTGGTACCGGTGGCCCGCGCCCTGGTCCTGGCCTGTTCCCGCGTCCGCCCGGCGCCGGGCGTCCCGGTGCGCCGGGTGGCCCGCGCCCGAGCGGCGGGGGTCCGCGTCCCGGCGGCTTCGGCGGGCGTCCCGGTGGTGGTGGCGGCGGCCGTCCCGCGCCCGGCGTCGGCGCCGGTCGCCCCGGTGGTGGCGGCGGTGCCGGCCGTCCGGCGGCCGGTGGCCGTGGCCGCGGTGGCACCACGGCCGGCGCGTTCGGTCCCGGTGGCCGTGGCCGCCCGGGCCGCCAGCGCAAGTCGAAGCGCGCGAAGCGGCAGGAATGGGAGAGCGGGCTTGAGGCGCCGCGGATGGGGGCGATGGTCCCGCGCGGCAACGGCCAGACCATCCGCCTCCCGCGTGGCGCCTCGCTCGCCGATTTCGCCGACAAGATCGACGCCAACCCGGGCGCGCTCGTCCAGGTGGTGTTCACCCAGCTCGGCGAGATGGTGACGGCGACCCAGTCGTGCACCGACGAGACCCTGCAGCTGCTCGGCGTGACCCTTGGGTACGACGTGCAGATCGTCAGCCCGGAGGACGAGGACAAGGAGCTGCTCAACAGCTTCGACATCGAGTTCGACGGCGAGTACGGCGACGACGTCGTGTTCTCGGTCCGGCCGCCGGTGGTGACCGTCATGGGTCACGTCGACCACGGCAAGACCAAGCTGCTCGACGCGATCCGGCAGACCGACGTGGTCGCCGGCGAGGCGGGCGGCATCACCCAGCACATCGGCGCCTACCAGGTGAAGGCGAAGGTCGACGGCGAGGAGCGCCCGATCACCTTCATCGACACCCCGGGCCACGAGACGTTCACCGCCATGCGTGCCCGAGGCGCGCAGGTGACGGACATCGTCGTGCTGGTGGTCGCCGCGGACGACGGCGTGAAGCCGCAGACGATCGAGGCGCTCAACCACGCGCAGGCGGCCGGCGTGCCGATCGTCGTCGCGGTCAACAAGATCGACAAGGAGGGCGCCGACCCGCAGAAGGTGCGCGGCCAGCTCACCGAGTACGGCCTGGTGGCCGAGGAGTACGGCGGCGACACGATGTTCGTCGACGTCTCCGCGCTGCGCCGGATCGGCATCGACGCCCTGCTCGAGGCGATCATCCTGACCGCCGACGCGTCCCTGGACCTGCAGGCGCCGTACGACGTGCCGGCCCAGGGCGTGGCGATCGAGGGCCGGCTCGACCGCGGCCGTGGCCCGGTGGCCACCGTCCTGGTCCAGCGTGGCACGCTCAGGATCGGTGACTCGATCGTCGCCGGCGAGGCGTTCGGCCGCGTCCGGGCGATGCTCGACGAGCACGGCGCGCAGGTCACCGAGGCCGGCCCGGCCCGCCCGGTGCAGGTGCTCGGCTTCACCAGCGTCCCGGACGCCGGGGACAACTTCCTCGTCGTCCCCGAGGACCGGGTCGCCCGGCAGATCGCCGAGCGGCGCCAGGCCAGGGAGCGCAACGCGGCGCTCGCGCTCAGCCGCGGCCGCCCGACGCTGGAGTCGATCCTGCAGCGGATGAAGGAGGGCGAGAAGACCCAGCTCAACCTCATCCTCAAGGGCGACGTCTCCGGTTCGGTCGAGGCGCTCGAGGACGCGCTGCTCAAGATCGACCTTGGCGACGAGGTGGGCCTGCGGATCATCGACCGCGGTGTCGGTGCGATCACCGAGACCAACGTCATGCTCGCCTCGGCGTCCGACGCCCTGATCATCGGCTTCAACGTGCGGCCGCAGGGCAAGGCGACGGAGCTGGCGGACCGCGAGGGCGTGGAGATCCGGTACTACTCGGTCATCTACCAGGCGATCGAGGACATCGAGAACGCCCTCAAGGGCATGCTCAAGCCGATCTACGAGGAGGTCCAGCTCGGCACGGCGGAGGTCCGCGAGGTCTTCCGGGTGCCGCGGGTCGGCAACGTCGCCGGCTGCCTCGTCCGCTCCGGCACGATCCGCCGCAACAGCAGGGCGCGGCTCATCCGGGACGGCGTGGTGGTCGCGGACAACCTCACGGTGGAGTCGCTCAAGCGGTTCAAGGACGACGTCACCGAGGTCCGCGAGGGATACGAGTGCGGTGTCGGGCTCGGCTCCTTCAACGACATCAAGATTGACGACGTCATCGAGACCTTCGAGCAGCGCGAGATCCCGCGCGGCTGAGCCGTCGCGCCGTCGGCCCGGGCCACCCACTGGCCCGGGC
>JADGHD010000753.1 GCA_019689615.1 Frankia sp.
ACCCCGTCCACCTCGCCGACCACGCCGGGCGGGCAGCCGTCCACACCACCCCCGGCCGCCCCCGAAGTGCTGCGCCCGGGCGACAGCGGGCCGCGGGTGCTGGAGCTGCAGCAGCGGCTGTCCGCTCTCGGCTACTGGCTGGGCACGCCGGACGGAACCTATGGCGGGCTGACCCAGCAGGCGGTGCTGGCGCTGCAGAAGGCCGCCGGCGACGGACGCGACGGCCTGGCCGGACCGGCCACCTGGCGGGCGCTGGACGCGGGCATCCGCCCGACCGCGCACAGCACCCAGGGACGCGTGCTCGAGATCGACCTCGCCCGCCAGATCCTGCTCGTCGTCCAGGACGGCCGGGTCAAGCAGATCTTCAACACCTCGACCGGCTCGGGCGAGTACTACGTGTCGGGCGGCGTCACCAAGCACGCCGTCACCCCGAAGGGGACCTATCAGATCTTCCGCCAGGTCAACGGCGTCGACCCGGGACCGCTCGGCACCCTGTACCGGCCGAAGTACTTCAACGGTGGGATCGCCTTCCACGGCTACCCGTCGGTGCCCGCCTACCCGGCGTCGCACGGCTGCGTCCGGCTCAGCAACCCGGCGATGGACTGGATGTGGTCCTCCGGCGTCGCCGCCATCGGAACCACGGTCATCGTCTACTGAGCGCCGTCGGCCGCCGCGACACTCCCGGCCGCTCAGTGGTGCGGCCGGGAGTTCGGGGAAGGCTCGCGCTGCTCGGGAACCTCGGCGGGTGGCAGCCGAGGACGGCGTTTGCGCGGCGGGCGGGGCTGGGACAGGTCCGGGCCAAACGAGTCGAGCGGCAGGTGGGCGGTGCGCCGGCCGAGGGCGAACCGGCTGGCGACGCCGTGCTGCTGGCAGAGGGCCTCGATGTCGCGGCGGACGGTGCGGATGTCGACGCCGAGGCGGGAGGCGATCGTCCCGTCCTTCAGGTCGGCGGCGAGGCCGCGCAGGGTGGCGGCGCGGCGTTCCTCGACCGATGGGTCCTGCGGGCGGGTGAGCGGCGCCGCGGACACCTGATGCTGGCGGAACTGGGCGACGAAGGCGTTCACGATCACCGGGACGTCGATCAGCATGCCACCGTGGCTCACATCCCCCGCCTCGGTGGGGGTGAGCACCACCCGCTCGTCCCAGATGATCAGCCGGCGCGGCAGGTCGTCGTCGAGGCGGGCCCGCATGATCCAGCTCGGCAGGCGGGTGGTGTCGCCGGCGGCGGCGATGTGCTCGGATGACCAGAGCGCGGCCAGGGTGACCCCGCGCCGGCCGGCCTGCTGGATCACCTTGAGCAGCTCCTGGGAGCGCCAGTTCGGGTCGACCGGGCCGGCCAGCCAGAACATCAGGCTGCTGGTCGCGTCGTTGGTGTGCTCGACGATGGTGTCCCAGACCGCGGCGTGGTCGAGAAGGGTGATCCCGGAGAGCAGCGTGCCGGTCGTCCGCTTCTCCCCGAGGGTCCAGGCGCTCTGCATGCCGGAGCTGTAGAACGCGGCGGTCTCCCGCTCCATGACCTCCAGCTCGGCGGCCCGCCGCGCGTCCTCGACCGCGTGCCGGGCGCGGCGGCGGCCGTGCTCGGCCTCCAGGCACGCGTACGGGTCCTCGGCCTTCCACGCGGCGCCGTCGAAGCGCAGCAGGTTCAGGCTGGCCTGGCCGAACAGCTCGCGGCGCAGGTCCAGCTCGTCGACGTCGAGGCTGGCGGCGAGGGCGGGTACGTCGCCGTCGGGCAGCCGGTGCCCGGGCCTGGCGGCGATCGTCCCGAACAGCCGCATCCCGAACTCCGTGAGGCCGAACGGGCCACCCGACGACACTCCGCTTCTCCTCCCTGCTCGCCGTCCGTTGGCTGGCACTGGCCGGCGGAACCGCACCGTCCGTGCCCGCCGTCGGTGCCCGCCGCTCGTGCCCGCGAGGTGGGTGCCCGCGAAGTGGGGATTGCTGTAGCAGATCGGACACACGCTGGGGCGTGAAGACTACAGCACGTCTCGACGTGATGTCTCCCTGTTTGCAATATCTGCCCTAAAACTGACACGTGCCCTAATTAGGGCAACGCTGTCCTCTTCCTGTCGCGCGCAGTAGCGGCTAGCGTCTGCGTCGCCGCCGCGACCGTGACCGGTTCAGGACTCGACGATGAGCACCTGGGCCGGGCCCGGGACGCCGGGACGCCGCGGTCCTCTCACTTCGCTTCCCGCATGCCTGGCCACGCCCTGCCCCGGCGTGCCCGGACCCGGCGTGCCTGCCCGCCCCGGCCCCTGGGGCGGCGTTGTCCCGCCGGTCAGCCCACCACGGCCCGGCCCGGCCGCGCTGCTCGCCCGGCAACGCCGGGCCGACGCGCGCCGGCCCGGCCCGCCGGGCCGGGGCGGGGGCGCCGGCGCGGCCGGCCGTCATGCC
>JADGHD010000754.1 GCA_019689615.1 Frankia sp.
GCGGGGGGGCGCGGCCCGCCGGGCGGCGGGGGGCCCCCCGGGGCGGGCGGCCGGCGCGGCCGGGGCCGGCGGCACCACCGGCTTGGCCGCCGCGGACGGCACCATCGGCGCGGCCGCCGCGGGCGGCACCGCCGGCTCGGCGGCTGGGGGCGCGGCCGGCTCGCCGGCCAGCGCGCTGCGCCTGCCTGCGGCGCGCCCGCGGCCTCGGTCCCTGCCCGCGCCGTTGGTGGCGGGAGCCGCCGGCTGGGGGGCGGCCAGGTCGAACAACGTGCCCGCGGCCGCGGCCAGCTCGCCCGGCTCGAACAGCCGGATGACGCCGTACTCGCCGTCGTAGCCGGCCTCGCGGACCACCTGGCCGCGGCGCAGCCGGCTGATCGCCTCGACCAGCGCAGCCGAGCCGACCTCGCCGATCGCGTCCAGCTCGACCTCGCCGAGGATGCCGAGCTCCGGGCCCAGCCGGTCGACCAGCGTGGCGACCTGCGTGGCGACCGCCTTGCTCTTCGGGCCGACGCCGAGGATCTCGCCGACGATCTCGGGCAGGGCGACGAACGAGCGGACATCGCCGGCGGTGTCCGGCACCGTGCCGGGCTCGCGGTCGGCGAGCGTCTCGACCCGGTGCAGCACGCCGACCGTCAGCGCCCTCCCGCAGGCCGGGCACCGGCCGCCGACGGCCTTCGTCTCCTCGGGGGTGAACCGGACCCCGCAGGCGCGGTGCCCGTCGAGGTGGTACTTGCCCTCCTCCGGGAAGAACTCGACGGTCCCGGTGAACCCGTCGCCGGTGCGCAGCGCGTCCCGGATCGCGAAGTAGTCGAGGTCGCAGGACAGCGCGGTCGCCTCCCGGCCGAGCATCGGCGGCGAATGCGCGTCGGAGTTGCTGACCAGCCGGTACCGGTCGAGGCCGGAGATCCGCCAGAACATCTCCGGGTCCGCGGACAGGCCGGTCTCCAGGGCGAAGATCTCGTCGGCCAGGTCGCCGTAGCAGTCCTCGACGGCGTCGAACCCGGACTTCGACCCGAGCACGGCGAACCACGGGGTCCACACGTGCGCCGGCACCAGGTAGCACCCCGGGCCGGCGGACAGCGTGATCTCCAGCAGGTGGCGCGAGTCCAGGCCGAGGATCGGCCGCCCGTCGGCGGACAGGTTGCCGATCCGGGCGAGCGCCGCGGTGATCCGGCCGGCGGCCTCCCGGTCCGGCGCGTAGAGCAGATGGTGGACCTTGCGGGTGCGGTCGCCCTTCTTGTAGATCGTCGAGACCTCGGTCGACAGCATGAACCGGGTCGCCGTCCGGCAGGACGCGGGCAGCCGGCGCAGCACGTCGCGCTCCAGGTCCGGCCGCAGCCGGAACAGCCCCGGCTCCGCCGGCACCAGCTTGGTGGCCAGCTCCTCGGCCCAGGCCGGGTGGGTGAAGTCGCCGCTGCCGATCACTCGGATGCCCTTGCGCGCCGCCCACCAGGCCAGGTGCTCCAGGTCGCAGTCCCTGCTGCAGGCCCGCGAGTACTTCGAGTGGATGTGCAGGTCCACGTAGTACGACGTGGCGGCCGAGCCAGTCGAACCGCCGGAGTCTCCTGCCGCGCCGCGCTCGCTCACGCCGCCCGACCCTCCCGCCTCGCATCAAGCCGTCGGGCAACAGCGCCCGCCGGCAGCATCCTGGGCCGCATCGCCCGAGGCGCCCCCATCTTCCCGTGTCCGACCCTCCGTCCGCGGAGGCACCCTTGGCACGGATCACTCCATGCATACGCCGTCACCCGGCATGTACTCGCGTCGACGTTCCCGTCGCAGCGCCCCGATCCGCCCGCGGCTCGCACGCGCCGGTCGCACCTGACAAACCGCCGCGTCTCCCGCGGGTGAGGCCCGGCGGCACGGTCGTGTCGCGGCCCGACATCGTCGCGACGGCACCCCGGACCACTGGTGGAACAACGCTCTGCCGTGCGCGGCCAACGGGCCGGCGCCGGACGGGCGACGTGGGCCCGCGCGCGGACCCGGGACCGGCTGGCCGGACGGTCCGGGCGAGAATCGACGGGTCTGTGGGCGGAGGGGGCGATGTCAACGGCACCATCGGCCGACCAGGAACGGTTTGCCATGCTCACCAACCGGTGCCACCGGCTGGTGCGGTTTCTGCACGAGCTGGCCCAGTCCCAGTCCGACCAGGTCACCCAGGTCGAGGACAACCCGCTCGTGCTCTGGCTGGCCGAGCTGCCGAACGGGCTGTCGCTGTTCGAGCACGCCACCGCGGGCGAGGTGCTGCTCGCGGCCCCGGCCGCCGCCGTGCTGCCGCCCCCGCCACCGCTGCCCGAGGCGCTCGCCGGCTGGGTGGTGCTGCCCGAGCCGGGAGAGGTGCCGTCGGACGCGCCCCCGCTGCGGGAGACCAGCCTGCGCGCCGGGGGTGGCG
>JADGHD010000755.1 GCA_019689615.1 Frankia sp.
AATATCGTCGGCAGCTTCAGATGGGTATACGAGACAGGGCCGGGCTCGACCAGGAGGTGGGCCGATGACGGCCGTGCTGCCGCCGCACCCCCGCGGCGACGAGCCAGCGCCAGCGGACGGCCAGGACCGGCCGGCGGACGCCACCTGCCCCGGCACCGGCGCCGGCCGGGACGGCGTCCCCGCCCAGCGGCCACGGGAGCGCGCCGACGCCGACCAGGCCGGTGAGCAGGCCAGCGGCCAGGGCGGTGGCCGCGGCCCGGACGGCGGCCGTCGCCCCGGTGCCGGCCTCGGCACCGGCCGGCGGGAGGGCCTGTGGACGACGGCCCGGCGGCTGCACCGGCTCGCCCCGGAGGCGACCGCCGGGATCGTGGTCACCCTGCTGCTCGCCCTCGTCGCCACCGCCGGGAAGATCATCGTCCCGCTGACCGTGCAGCAGACCATCGACCGCGGCCTGACCGGCCCGGACGGCGTCGACGTGGGCCTCGTCCAGGTCGCCGTCGCCGTCGCGGCGGGGGCGACGATCCTCACCGCGCTGTCGGCCTACCTGATGAACGTCCGGCTGTTCACGGTCTCCGAGACCGTGCTGGCCAAGATCCGGGTGGCCGCGTTCCGGCACATCCACGACCTGTCGATGCTCACCCAGGCCAGCCAGGCCCGCGGTGGGCTGACCGCCCGGGTCAGCACCGACGTCGACCAGATGTCGCAGTTCCTGCAGTACGGCGGCGTCATGCTGATCATCGCGGTCGGCCAGATGGCGACCGCCAGCTGCCTGATGCTCGTCTACTCGTGGGAGCTGGCGCTGCTGGTCTTCGCCTGCTTCGTCCCGCTGGGCGTGGCCACCCGCGCCTTCGAGCGCCGCCTCGCCGCCCGCTACGCGGTGCTGCGCGAGCGGGTCGCCGACATGCTCGGCGCGGTGTCCGAGTCTGTCGTCGGCGCGCAGGTCATCCGGGCCTACGGGGCGCAGGGGCGTACCGCGGAGCGGATCGACCGGACGGTCGAGCGCTACCGGTCCGCGCAGTCGCGCGCGCAGCTGCTGGTCGCGGCGGTGTTCTCGGCCGGCGAGCTGGTGTCGTCGTTCGCGCTGGCCGGCGTGGTGCTCGGCGGCGTGGCGCTGGGCGTCGGCGGGCGGCTGAGCTCCGGCGAGCTGGTGGCGTTCCTGTTCCTGATGACGCTGTTCGTCATGCCGGTGCAGATGCTCACCGAGGTGCTCAACGACGGCGCGAACGCCCTCGCCGGCGTGCGGCGGGTGCTCGACGTCCTGGACACCCCGAGCGACGTCCGCGACCCGGCGCGCACGCCGCGCGCCGACGGCCAGCCGGGTGGCCGGGACCTGCCGCCCGGCCCGCTGGACGCCGTGCTCGAGCGGGTGACGTTCGCCTACCGGGACGGCCAGCCCGTGCTGCACGGCATCGACCTGCGGATCCCGGCGCGGTCGCGGGTCGCGGTGGTCGGCGAGACCGGCTCGGGCAAGACCACGATCGCCAAGCTGCTCACCCGGCTGATGGACCCGACCGAGGGGCGCGTCCTGATCGGCGGGGTGCCGCTGACCGAGGTCCGGTTCGCCTCCCTGCGCGGCCGGGTGGTCATGGTGCCCCAGGACGGCTTCCTGTTCGACGCGACGATCGCGGACAACGTCCGCTACGGCCGGCCCGGTGCGACCGACGACGAGATCGTCGCCGCGTTCGAGCGGCTGGGCCTGGCCGACTGGCTGGCCGGCCTGCCGGCCGGCGTGCACACCCCGGTCGGTGAGGCCGGCAGCCAGCTGTCGGCCGGGGAGCGGCAACTGGTCGCGCTCGCCCGTGCCGAGCTGGCCGACCCCGACCTGCTGCTGCTCGACGAGGCGACGTCCGCGGTCGACCCGGCCACCGAGGTCCGGCTCGGCCAGGCCCTGGTCGAGCTGACCCGGGGGCGCACCTCGGTGACGATCGCCCACCGCATGTCCACCGCCGAGACGGCCGACCTGGTGGTCGTCGTCGACGCTGGCCGGATCGTCCAGCTCGGCCCGCACGCGGAGCTGGTCAGCCAGCCCGGTGTCTACCGGCGGCTGCACGCCTCCTGGACCGCCGGCATCACCGCCGCCTGACCAGCCCGGCGCCCACCGGCTCCGGTGCCTGCCAGCTCCGGCGCCGACCGGTTCCGGCGTCGACCGGCTCCGGTGCCTGCCGGCTCCGGTGCGCGCCAGCCCGGCTGGGCGTCACCGCCCGGCCAGCCGCGCTGGCAGGCGGGTGGCCAACGTGAGCAGGGCGCGGTCCGTCCCGGCTGCGCCGGTCAGGGCCAGCCCGACCGGGCGCCCACCCACCCGCAGCAGCGGGGCCACGACCACCGGCAGGCCGGCGAGGCCCGCGGGGCAGGTCAGGGTGAGGGTGGCGGTGCGCAGCGCGTCCTTGGC
>JADGHD010000046.1 GCA_019689615.1 Frankia sp.
CGACCGGGAGGGCCGCCGGAGCCGCCGGCTGGTCCTCGGCCGCCGCGTCCCGTGTCGCCGGGACGGTCGGCGCCTGGGCGGCCGGCGAGCCGGCGAGCCGGCGCTGGCGCCGCCGCTCGGCCAGCTGGTGCGCCGGGCCGACCAGCCCGTCCGGGTTGGCTATGACGGTGACGATGAGGCCGATGCCGCTGACGATGCCGTACCACTCGCCGATGTCGACCGTCCGGGACAGGAAGACGTAGGACACGCCGCCGACGCCGAGCAGCCCGGCGAGCAGCCCGCCGGAGACGGAGGTGATCCCGGCCAGGAAGGCGGTGGTGAACAGGTTGAGGCCGAGCAGCGCGCTGAACGAGGTGAAGGTGACGTTGGTCTGCTTGTAGGCCATCAGACAGCCGGCGAGGCCGGCGATGAACGACGCGATCGCGAAGCCGAGCAGCTTAACCCAGACCACGCTGATCCCGGCCGCCGCCGCCGACCGCTCGTCGGCGCGCACCGCCAGCATCGCCGAGCCCAGCCTGCTGCGGCGCAGCCAGGCCACTCCCATCGCGACCCCGGTCAGCACCGCCAGGCACAGCAGGCCGAACTCCGGCCGCGGGAACGCCGTGCCGGTCCCGATCCCCAGGTCCAAGCCGAAGATCGATGGGTTCGCGATCGGTGCGCCGTCGGCGCCGCCGTTGAGGTCGTTGTTGCGGAACCAGAGGGCCTCGAGCGCGACCCCGAGCGTCAGGGTGACTACGGCGACCAGCATGCCGCGGATCCGAAGCGCGGGCAGACCGACGACCACACCGATGGCGGTGGCGCCGAGGGCCGCAAGCAGCGGCGAGAGCGGGAACGGGATGTTCCAGGCGTCGCTGAACGTCGACAGCAGGAACCCGGCGGCTCCGGCCAGCGTCAGCTGGGCCAGCGAGATCTGGCCGACGTAGCCGGTCACGACCACCAGCGACAGCGCGAGGACGGCGGCGATGAACGACTCCATCAGCGCAGAGCGGTAGCTGTCGTTCGCGACGTAGATCGCGACGACGGCCAGCGGCACCAGCACCACCGCCGGCTGCCAGACCAACCGCGGACGCGGTGCCCGACCCAGGGTCCGCTCCAGCAGCATTCCCCGGGTCGGCAGCGGCCGACCCCTGATGACCAGCACCGCCAGCACGACGATCAGGGGGATCAGCTCGCTGACGCCACTGCTGGGGAACCACCCCGCCCGTGACTGCAGGAAGACGGCCTCGGACTGTAGCGCGCCGATCACGATGCCGCCGAGGACGGCCGGCGCGAGGAGGGAAAACCGGCCGAGCACCGCCGCGGCGAGGGCCGGGACGATGAACAGCGTGTAGGTCCCCGGCACCAGCGGCACCAGCGGCGCGATCAGGATCCCCGCGACTGCGGCGACAGCAGCGCTGACCGCCCAGTTGACCAGGGCGACCAGGTCCGGCGACAGGCCGCTGACAATCGCGCCGACCTCGGTCTCGGCGGTGGCCCGCGTGGCGGTGCCGAACCGGGTGAACCGGTAGACGGCGCCCAGCCCTGCGGCGATCAGCACGATAACGGCGACGAACCAGAACCGGTCCGACAGCAGCCGCAGGCCGCCGGCCTCCCATGTGTCCCGCGGGAAGATCGGCTCGACCAGGATTTGGTCACCGCCGACCTGCAGGTTGATGAGCCCCGTGAGGACGACCATGATCCCGAGCGAGGCGACCGCCTTGGCGACGGCCAGGTGCGCCCGCAGCGGACGGAAGACCAGGAGGTATAGCAGCACGCCTGCCAGGGCCTCGTACAGGACAGTGATGATGATCGCCGGCCACAGGCCGACCGGGCCGGACAGCTCGACCGTTTCCGGCAGTCCGGGGATCGGCACGAGGAACTCGCCACCCCGGAGCAGGACATAGGTGTACGCGGCGTGCAGCGCCAGCGCGCCGGTACCGAAGTTGAGGACGCCGGAACTCCGGTAGGTCACAACCAGCGCAAGGGCCAAGGCGGCGAAGACGGCGCCGTTCCCCAAGCCCAGGAAGACGAAATTTAAATGATCTTGCATGTGCGCTCCACCGGCTAGGACGTCGTCGAGCTGGGCGAGTGGCGCCCGTCACGCGATGCTTCGAGACACCGTAGCACAAACCGGCAGATAATTTCACTCTTTCAACTCAAGAAGAAATGCATGCTGATCAGAAGCGGCGACCCGCCTCCCGAGCTCATGGGAGGCGGGTCGCGATGGATCAGCCGGAGCCGCGCATGAGGTCCGGGATGGGGACGTAGGGCGGCATGCTGAAGCCGTGGCGGCGGTGCCAGTTCGCGCCGTCGATGACGAAGTGGTGGCCGCTGACATAGGCGGCAAACGGAGAGCAGAGGTAGGTCGCCGCCCAGCCGAGCTCGCGCACCCGGCCGACCCTGCCCGCCGGGATGCTGGCGGAACGCTCGCGCATCCGCTCGTCGTGCCCATCGCCCCACTGCGCGTCGACGTCGTCGTGCGGGAAGACTCCGGGCGCCAGGCTGTTCACCCTGATGCCGTAGGCGGCCCACTCGACCGAGAGCGTCTGCGTGAGGTTGACGACGCCGGCTTTCGCGGCGGCGGAGTGAGCCGCGCCGGGCCCCCCGGTCCAGGCGTAGGTCGCGCCGATGTTGAGGATCGCGCCGGGCAGCTCGTCGCGGATCCGCCTGCGGGCGAACTCGGCCGAGCAGAAGAAGGTGCCGTCGAGCACGATGCCGGCGACGGCTCGCCACGCGTTCGGGCTCATCGCCTCCGCGGGTACCTGAAAGTTGCCGGCGGCGTTGTTGACCAATACCGAGACACCGCCTACGGCCGCCTCGACCTCGTCGAAGGCCGCGACGACGCCGGCCGGGTCGCGCACGTCCAGCTCGACCCCGAGACCTCGCCCACCCGCCTCCCAGACGGCGGCGACGCCCTCGGTGCGGTGTGCCGGGTTCCGGCTGGCCACGGCCACGGTCGCGCCGAGCCGCGCGAACTCCACGGCCATGCCGCGGCCCAGGCCGGTCCCTCCCCCCGTGATCAGGACGACCTGGCCCTCATAGGTCCCCGCCGGCAGCATCCGGCTCCCGGCCGGAGGCGGTTCAGGCAGCGGCATCTCGGTCTCCGGCAGGTCGGGTGGTGGGGGCCGCGAGGATCGCGGCGCGAAGCTCGGCCGGAGTGAGCAGCAGGGTCGCCAGGCTGTGCGCGCGCTTGAGGAACAGGTGGGCGGTGTGCTCGGCCGTGTAGCCGATGGCGCCGTGGTTCTGGATGTTGTCGCCGGCGTTCCGCATCGCATGGTCGGCCGCGACCGATCGGGCGGACGGCCACAGCAGGTCGGCGTCCGCCCGATCGGCGCCCAGCGCCAAGGCCGCCAGCAGCACGAGCTGGCCGGCCGCCTCCGCGCGCACCGCCATGTCCGCGCAGCGGTGCTTGACGGCCTGGAAGGAGCCCAGCGGCACGCCGAACTGGTGGCGCACCTGGACGTAGCCGGCGCTCTGGTCGCGGGTGGCCGCGCAGATCCCGGCGAGCTGCGCGGCCACCAGCACCGAGCCGACGGCCGCCAGCCGCGGCCCACCGGTCTCGAGCACCGGCGGCCCCGCCACGGCCGCGTCGCCCGGCCGGATCCCGGGGTCCACCGGGGCGGTCGTCGGGACGACGGTGACCGCATCGCCGTCATACAGCGCGGCGCCGTCGGGCCCAACCATCAGCCAGGCCGCCGCCTCACCGGCGTCCAGCGTACGGGCGCCGCCGTCGGCGACCGGCTCCAGCAGCCCGACCCGCATCCTCCCCTCAGCGATCTCGGTGGCGAGGCCACCGCGGCCGGCCGCGGCCGCCGCGTAGCCCGCCAGCACGGTACCGAGAAACGGACCGGGCACGACGGCGCGCCCCAGTTCCTGGAACACCAGTGCCAGCTCGCCCAGCCCGAAGCCGGCCCCGCCGAGCTGCCCGGGCAGGTGCAGGCCGAACCAGCCCTGCTCGCCTGCCACCTTCCACAGGTCGTCGTCGGTCACGGGCGCGGCGGGCGGCAGCGACTGGAGCCGCTCCAGCGGGGCGTGCGCCTCGATGGCCGCGCGGGCGGCCACGGCGATGCTCGCCTGGGTCTCGTCGGGGATGAGGTCCACGCCGGTCACCGCCCCTTCGGCAGGCCGAGCACGCGCTCGCCGATGATGTTTCGCTGGATGTCCTTGGCGCCTGCGGCGATCGTGCTCGCGTAGCTGTGCAGCCACTGGGTGGTCCAGCCGCGCCCGGCGGTGTCGGCCAAGCCGTCGTCGCCGAGCAGGTCGACCGCGAGCATCCGCACCCGCTGGGTGAGCTCGGCCCCAAACAGGCGCATCATCGAACTCTCCGGGCCGGGCTGGCTTCGCTGGGCGTTGCGGCCGATCTCGGCGAGCGTCATTGCCCGCAGCGCCGCGCACTCGGCGCGGCAGGTCGCCAGCCGGGCGGCGACCGCCTCGTCGTCCAACAGCCGGCGGCCGCGTCGGTCGGTGCGGTCGCGGCCCACCTCGACCAGCTCGTCGACGAACCGGGCCAGCTCCACCTGGTCCTTCATGAAGCCCGTGCCACGCTCGAACGACAGGGTCGACATCGCGACACTCCAGCCGTCGCCGAGGCCGCCCACCACGTTCGCCAGCGGGATCCGCACGTCGTCGTAGAAGACCTCGGCCAGCTCCGGCTCGCCGGTCATCGTTGTGATCGGTCGGACTGTCACGCCGGGCAGACGCATGTCGTTGACGACCCAGGTGATGCCATGGTGCGCCTTACTCCCCGCGGCCGGTGCGCACCAGCAGCTCCTGGTAGTCCGCGTACTGCGCGAAGCTGGTCCAGATCTTCTGGCCGTTGACGACAAGATGGTCGCCGTCGACCTCGCCCCGCAGCGACAGGCTGACCAGGTCACTGCCCGCGCCGGGCTCGGAGAAGCCCTGGCACCAGACCGTCTCGCCGCGCAGAATGCGGGGCAGGTGGAAGTTCTTGAGCTCCTCGCTCGCGCGGGCGATCAGGGTCGGGCCGGCCTGGTTGATCCCGACGAAGCAGAACCCGATGTACGGCCCGCCGGCCCAGGCCATCTCCTCGAACCAGATCATCTGCTGCAGTAGGGTCAGCCCGCGCCCGCCGTACTCGACCGGCCAGCTGATGCCGGCCCAGCCGCCGTCGAACTGCCGCCGCTGCCAGGCCAGATCGAAGTCGCGCGCGTCGGGCCCCAGCGGCGGTCGCGGCTCGCGGGGCACGTTCTCCTCCAGCCAGGTGCGCGCCGACTCGCGGAAGTCACGCAGGTCGGGCGTCAGGGCCAGGTCCACTTCAACCCCCACCGACAGCAAGAAATGCAAGCGGTTAGCTTATTTATCTCATCACCCTACTTCGGGACGGCCGTGCGGGGTAGCGATCGCGCCCGTCGATCTGGAGGAGCCAGATGCCTGTCAGAAGTGAGCTGGACGGGCAGGTCCGAGTGATCACCCTCGACCGCCCCGAGCGCCACAACGCACTCGACGACGCCACGTCCGCGCAGCTCCAAGCCGCGCTCACCGCGGCGTACACGGACGGGAGCCGGGTCATCCTGCTGCGCGGCGAGGGCCGCTCGTTCTGCTCCGGCCGCGACGTCGCCCAGCTCGGCCAGCGGGCCGGCGGCGAGAGCGACCTGGACTTCGTCCGCCGCCACCAAGACCAGCGCCTTGCGATGGTCGCCTGCCCGAAGCCCATCGTCGCCGCCGTGCGCGGCTACGCCCTGGGCGGCGGGCTGGAGCTGGCGCTCGCCGCGGACATCAGGGTCGCCGCCGACGACGTCCAGCTGGCATTCCCGGAGGTGCGCTACGGGCTGATGACCGACACCGGCGGGTCGGCGTTCACCACCGTCCTCGCCGGTCCGTCCCGCGCGAAGCTGCTGGCCATGACCGGCCGGCGGATCGGTGCCGCCCAGGCCCTGGCCTGGGGGCTGGTCGACGAGGTAGTGCCCGGCGAGGAGCTCGACCAGCGCGCGCTGGACCTGTGCCATGAGATCGCCGGCCACAGCCCGTCGGCGGTGGCCATGATCAAGCAGGTGATCGACGAGAGCTGGCATGCCACCCTGCATGCCACCAGCCGGGCCGAGCTGCTCGCCCAGGTCGCTCTCTTCGCCAGCCCCGAGTATCTCGCAGCCAGGGCGGCCAGGACCGCCCGGTCGGCGACCGCCCCGCGGGCCGAGTGACCACCGCCGCCGCGGCCACCACGCCGCGCGGCGACCGCAAGGTGGTCGCTTATCCGACGCCCCCGGCGGATCGCCGCGCGTCGCCATCCAGGCCGCGGCGCGCTGTCACCGCGCCCTGCGGAAGACCGGCAGCAGCCAGCCGTCCGCGATCGGGTGGAAGTCGACGGTCAGCGCCATACCGATGGTGACCTCGGCGGGGTCGATGTCGACCACGTTGCTGACCAGCCGCGCGCCGGGGGCGTCCGGCAGGTCGACGACGACCGGCACCAGCGTGAGGTCGGGCAGGCCCGGGAAGCCGTGGACGACGGCGAAGGAGTAGACCTCGCCCCGCCCCGACAGCGTCACCCAGTCGACCTCCCTGGACTGGCAGTCGGGGCAGTAGGGCGTCGGCGGCAGCCGGAAGTGGCCGCACCGCCCGCACCGGGGCGCGACCAGGCGCCTCTCCTTCGCCGCGGCCCAGAACGGCTCGGTCGTCGGGCTTGTTGTGATGTGGACCTTCTCGCCCGGGAGGGCGGTGGCCAGTGCCGTCATCGCTCGTCCCTCCCCAGGATCAGCCCGGAGACCGGCAGGCTCGCCGGTCCGCCGGTGACCAGCGCGTGCTCGGCGCCGTTGACCTGGTTGATGGCCGTGCCGCGCATCTGCTCGACGCCCTCCATGATGTGGGTCATGCCGATGATGTAGGCCTCCGACAGCTGGCCGCCGTGGGTGTTCACCGGAACCTGGCCCGGCTTGGGGTCGGGCGAGTACCGGATGTTCCCAGCGAGCACGAAGTCGTTGCCCTCGCCCCGCTCGCAGAAGCCGTAGTCCTCGAGCTGCATGAGCACCATCGGGGAGAAGTGGTCATAGAGCAGCGCGACGTCGATGTCGGCCGGTCCCAGGCCGGCCTGCTGGTAGAGCCGCCGCGCGATCGGCCTGTTGCCGGCGGAGGCGAAGTACTCGTCCGGCATGCCCATCCAGGCGAACGCCCGGCCCCACTCGCGGCGGCCGCCGTGGGCGACGGCGACGACGGGAACCGGCTTCTGCCGCAGGTCGCGGGCCCGCTCGATGCTGGTCGTGAGCACCGCGACCGCGCCATCCGTCTCCTGGCAGAAGTCGTACAGGCACAGCGGCTCGGCGATCATCCGGGCGTTGAAGTAGTCCTCGCGGGTCAGCGGCACGCCGCGGAACCGGGCCTTCGGCCGGTTCTGCGCGTTCTCCCGCTCGGCCAGGGCGATCTCGCAGAACGCGTCGCGGGTCGTGCCGTACAGGTGCATATGGCGGCGCGCCAGCACCGACATCAGGTGGCCCGGGCCCGCGAGGCCGCTCGGCTGGAGGAACGAGTTGATCGGGTCGGGCTTGGCCTGGGCGAAGACCGTGCCGAGCCGATGCTTCGCCTGCTGCAGCGCCATCACGGTCACCACGACCGTCGCGTCGCCGCTGACGATGGCCGCCCGGGCGAGGCCGATCGAGCCGGCCGCCCCACCGCCGCCCGAGGTCAGGGACGCGGTGAAGGTCACCTCGTCGATGCCGAGCGTCTCCATGAAGTCGGCGGTGTCCATCTTCTCGCCGTAACCGGCGCCCGCGCCCGAGTAGTAGGCGAAGCCGTCGATGTCCTTCACCGAGAGCCCGGCGTCGGCGCAGGCGGCCAGGATCGCCTCGCAGGCCATCTCGGTCGTGGTGCGCGGCCACGACTCACCACGCTTGTAGTAGTCGGTCGCGCCGACGCCGACGATGGCGACGTCGCGCAGCCCGTTCGGGCCTGCCATGTGTCTCCGCCTCCTGTCAGCCCTCGATGGCGTCGGTGCTCGCGGGCGCCGGCGGCACGTGCGGGAACAGCTCGCGGAAGGTGCCCTGCGTGATCCGCTGGGCGGTCTCGGGCCTGGCGTCGGCGAGCAGGCCCTCGAGGGTCTTCTGTGTGTGGCCGTAGGTGCCTTCCATGTGCGGGTAGTCCGACCCGAACATGACGTTGCGGTAGCCCAGGGCCTCCATGGTGGGCACCGCGGTCTCGTCGTGCTGGAAGGAGGCGTAGACCTGGGTCATCAGGATCTCCTTCGGGTCGCGGGACAGCTTGGGCCGCACAGCCATGTGGTGCTGGCGGTAGCCCTCCCGCAGCCGGTCACCGAGGAACGGGACCCAGCTCGCGCCGCCCTCGGCGATGAGCACCCGCAGGTCCGGGTGGCGGTCCAGGGCGCCCGAGCCGACCATCTTCATCGCGGCCCGCTGGCCGGAGAACGTCGTCTCCGTGTAGTTCATGACCGCGCCGCCAGGGCCGCGGTAGACGTGGCCGAGGCCGGGGCCGGTGATGTCGATCGGGTCGGTGCCGATGTGGAACGCCGCGACGATGCCCGCCCGCTCCAGGGCCGTCCACAGCGGCTCCCAGTCGTCCCGGTTCCAGTCTGGCGCGCTCGGATGCGGTGCCGTCGGCAGGAAGACCGCCCTGAAGCCGTTCTCGGCGAGCCACTCGACCTCCTCGACCGCGTCCTGGACCCGCAGCGTGGAGATCTGGCCCGTCACGACATAACGGTCGGACACGGAGACGAGCTCGGTCAGGGCGTACTCGTTGCTCGCCCGCATGCAGGCCTTGAGCAGCTCGGGGGTGCGGAAGGTGGAGGCCCACATACCCAGGCTCGGAAAGATCACCTCCGCCCAGACACCTTCCCTGTCGAGGTCGGCGAGACGGGCGACCGGGTCGCGCACCCCCTGGGGCCGGTTGCTTTCCTCGAGGAACTTCACCGCGGCGGAGCTGGGCAGCTTGCGGCGGAAGGTCTGGCCGTCGACGGAGACGGTCTCCCACTCTCCGTCGGGGTCCTTCACCGCCTTAGGAGTGAGGTCCGCCAGCGCCTTCGGCAGGCGAGCGGTCCACACGTCGTCGGGTTCGATGAAGTGCGAGTCACCGGAGTTGGTCCACATCTTGGCCATGTCCTGCTCCGACCGTGAGGAGTTAGGGCTCAATAAGTTAGATGTTGCCAGGATCGGGTCGCGGTGGCAAGACTTTCTAAGGATGGGTTCTTAAGTTCTGCCGCGAGGTGGGTCGCGTGAGTGTTCCGAAGGCAGGCGCGCCGCGTCGGCGGCACGCGGGCGGGGAGGCTACCCGGCTGCTTCTCCTCGAGACCGCGGAGCGGCTCTTCGCGACACGAGGGATCGAGGCGGTGATGCTGCGCGAGATCCAGGTGGCGGCCGGCCAGTCCAACTCGTCGGTGATCGGCTACCACTTCGGTTCCAAGACCGGCCTGGTCCGCGCCCTGATCGCGTACCGCCAGCCAGCGCTCGACGCCGAGCGTGACGCCGGCATCGAAGCGCTGCGCCAAGCCGTGGACAACGGAGCCCGGCCGGCCGCGACAGCCCGCGAGCTGGTCGAACTCGTCGTCGGCCCGCTGGTGTCCAGCATCCGCCGCGGCGAGCTCTACGTCCCGTTCCTCGCGCGGCTGAGTGAGGACCCGCTGGCCCGCTCGGAGTACTGGCCCTCCCACGTCGAGGACAACCTGACCCCCGAGGTCACCGAACAACTGGTCGAGTCCGTCACCGGCGGCCTGCCGGCCCGGGTGCGGCACGCCCGCAACCTGCTCTTCTTCACCAGTGTGCTGCACACCCTCGGCGACCACGCGTGTCGCGGGCTGCCGCTCTCGGCCGCCCGGCTCTCCGGTTACGTGGACGGATGGGTGGGCATGCTGACCGCCCCCGTCTCCCCCGAGACCGCCCGGCTGCTGGAGTCCTGAGTCACCGCGCCGCCAGGGGTGGTCAGGCCGGGCACGCCGCCCACCGGGCCCCCGCCGAGCCGGGCCAGCAGGTACGGGACGTCGGCAAGGGCGCGCAGCGCGTCGTTGAGGTGGGTGCACCCGGCGACACCGCTGAGCCGGTCGAGGACGACGGAGCGCAGATCGTCGAGGCGCACGCCGAGGAGCCGGTCGACCTGGCGGACCGCCAGCGGGCACTCGGCGTAGGGCAGCACCCGCGGCACCGGGGCGACCGAGGTCAGCTCGCCGGTGACCGCGTCCGCTGTCGCGGTCAGGCTGTACTCGTGGACCGCGTCGCGGCCCCCGTCCGGCGTGGTCGCGGAGTCCTGGAACATCGCGTCCACCTGGGCGGCGCCGTCGGCGACCCACACGTCGATGCGCCGTATCCGCCGCATCGACGCCTCCGCGGGCTCCGGTGGCAGCCGGTGCCACGCCCAGGGGTCGGGGTCATCGGTGAGCAGCCGCACCGCGCGGGTGCGGTGCGTCCAGCGCGAGGTGCCGTCCGGCGCGAGCCCGGACGATCCGGGCATGAAGCCCGTACAGATGCCCTCCATCCGCCGTAGCGCGCCGCTGGCCCGCGCGCCCTCCAGCAGGGGCACCATCGGCGCCCAGCGGCTGAAGGCGAACCCGCTGATCAGCGTCGCACCCGGGATGTCGTCGACTAGTAGCGCGACCGGCTCGTGGCTGTCGATCACCTCGGAAGCCAGGTCGGCCAGGGCGGCCCGGAAGCCGCTCATCGCCCTGCGGCCGACCATCTGGTCCAGCGACCGCCCCGAGTCGTCCCACCGGTCGTCCAGGCGGAGCCCGAGGATCCGCCGCTCGGGCGAGACGGTAACGTCCATCGACTGCTCAACGAGCACTTCCGGGTCACCGGCGGGCGGTGTCAGCAGGTCGCGGCCACGGCCCGCCAGCCGCAGCGTGCTGCCGAACCCGGCATTCCAGGTCATGTCGATCGACGTGGTCCGCCGCACCGACCCCGGCCGACGGGACGGCGTCGCGTCGACTGGGCCGGTCGGGCTGAGCTCGACGGGAACGTCGATGGTCATGCCGGCCCCCGCCGCGAGACCCACGTCTTCGCCAGCGGACAGACCGATAGGCCGCGACCAGTGTCCATGTCACACCCTCGAACCAATAGATGAATTAGTTTCTTGATAAAACCAAAGGACCATACCCGACCGCGCCACCCTCGCGAGGCCGCCACAGCCCAGCCGTCAAGATCTAGATCTTCAGATAGGATGAGTGATATGAGCGAACCGATGGCGGAGGTTCCCCGCGTCGGCATGGTCCTGCGAGCTCCCAAGACGGCCGAGCTGATCGCCTCGCACCTGCGCCGCCGGATCGTTCTGGGAGAGCTCCGTGCCGGCGAGACACTGCCGTCCGAGAGCCACCTCATGGAGCAGTTCGGCGTGTCCCGTCCGACACTGCGCGAGGCGTTCCGCATCCTGGAGACGGAGTCGCTGATCGGCGTCCGCCGAGGCTCCCGCGGCGGCGCCCAGGTGCTTGAGCCCGATCCGACGGTCGCCGCCCGTCACGTCGGCCTGCTCCTGCAGATGCAGGGTACGACCATCCAGGACGTGTACGAGGCCCGGATGGTCACCGAGCCGGCCTGTGCTGGCCTGCTGGCCAAGGTCCGCACCGAGCAGGATCTCGCCGACCTGCGGAACGTGGTGGAGCGCCTGGACGAGCTGGTCCAGGCCGGGTTCGAGAAGGTTCCAGAGCTGGCCACCTGGTCGCGCTCGACGTACCGCTTCCACGAGCTCATCATGCAGCGCTGCGGCAACAACACCCTTGCCATCCAGGGCGCGGTGCTCGCCGGCATCGTGGACACCCACATCCAGCGAGCACTGGCCAAGGGGCTACGCGGACGCGACAACGTCCCGGAACGCTTCCAGAAGACCCTGCGCTCCTACCGACGACTGATCCAGCTGGTCGAAGCCCAGAACAGCCCCGGCGCGGAGCGGCACTGGCGCCGGCACATGGAGGTTGCCGCACAGTACATCTTCCTGCACGACGCGACCGACACCCCCCTGGTGGACATCTTCGACTAATGGGAGCTACCGGGTCGGGATCAGAAGTACTCGGCCGCGAACTCCTCCATTCCGGCTACCACGTCCTCGACCCGCGCGAGCGCCGAGTTGCCGCCGACGAGGACCGGTGGGCCGTCGGCCTGGACCGGCATGGGGACGCGCGCGACGCCGAGGCCGGCGAAGTGCTTCCCCTGGTAGTAGACCGCGGCGCCGCCGGAGGCCCACAGCGCCCGCATCACCTCCAGCGACTCGTCGAACCGCTCGTTGCGGGTGTCGAAGTCCACCCCGAGCGCGAGGAACTCGCTGCGCAGATATCCGGTGCCCGCGACGACCGTAAGCCGACCGTCCGCGAGCAGGTCGACGGTGGTCAGCGCCTTCGCCGCCGCGAAGGGATTGTGGTACGGCAGGACCAGCAGGTGGGTCATCAGCCGGATCCGCTCGGTCGTGGCCCCCCCCCCCCCCCCC
Source organism: Frankia sp. (assembly GCA_019689615.1). Classification (GTDB taxonomy): domain Bacteria; phylum Actinomycetota; class Actinomycetes; order Frankiales; family Frankiaceae; genus Pseudofrankia. The sequence continues at coordinate 12,343 of JADGHD010000046.1, forward strand.
CCCGGCCCGCCGGGGCCCCCACGTCCAAGGTCCTGTGCCCGCCGTGCTGGAGCCATTTCAGCGACGGCGCCGGATGCTCCGTGAAGGCGACGGCATCGAAGCCGATTCGGCCCGCGGCCAGCACCACGGCGCTCACCCCGGCCCTGGTCAGCAGGACCGGGTCGTGGTCGGGCCCGCCGACCGGATACTCCACGGTGAACTTCACGGCGCCGTGCCCCGCAGGGCCTCGATCACGCTCGCGCTGTCAGTGACGGTCGCCAGCAGCCGGAGCTGGTTGCGGACCAGGAAGTCGTGCGTCTCGGGCGAGCTGCCGGCGGTGCAGTCCTCGGGTACGACCACCGAGAGGCCCCGGTTGACCGCCTCGAGGACGCCGCCGGTCACGCCGATGTCGGTCGAGACGCCGCCGAGCACCACGGTCTGCACCCCGAGGTCGCGCAGGTAGGCCTCCAGTTCGGTCTGGTGGAACGGGGTGAGCCCGTGCACCCGCCGGATCCAGATGTCCGACTCGGCCGTGACCAGCTCCGGGTGGAGGGCGGCCAGGTCGTTGCCGGCGACCACGGCCCCCTTGCGCAGGGTGGCGAGGATGAGGCAGCTCGCCGTCGTTCCGACCCGGTCGGCGCGCGGCTCGATCGTCGACCAGAAGACCGGTACCCCGGCCGCCCGGGCCGCGGCGGTAAGGGCGTTGATGTTCTTCGTCGCGCCGCGGTCAGTCGCGTGCGCGGCCAGGCCCGGGACCGAGGAGACGGTTGGGTCGACCGTGCCGCGCTGCCACTCATGGATGACGACCGCGGCGTGGCGGCCGGGCTCCAGGCCCCGGACCGCCGCGCGCCCGCCTGTCGGCGCGGTCATCGCCTTGCCCTCCGGATGGCGCCGCCGAGGACCTCGACAGGCCTGTGATCTGCATGAATGTGCTCCGACTGGTCCAGCTACCAGCATTCCCCATCAGTAGACGTTGTCGACGCGTCAGCGAGGCGTCATGCGGATGGCGCCGTCGAGGCGGATGACCTCACCATTGATCATGATGTTGTCGATGATGTGGGCGACGAGGTTGGCGTACTCGTCCGGGTTGCCGAGCCGGCTGGGGTGCGGGACCTGGGCGCCGAGCGAGGCGATCGCCTGCTCGGGCAAGGTCTGGAACAGCGGGGTCAGGAACAGCCCCGGCGCGATGGTGACGACACGGATCTGGTGCTGGGCGAGGTCGCGGGCGATCGGCAGGGTCATGCCGACGACACCGCCCTTGGATGCGGAGTACGCCGCCTGGCCGATCTGACCCTCGAACGCGGCCACGGACGCGGTGTTCACGATGACCCCGCGCTCCTCCGCCTCTACCTCGGTGCTGGCGACCATCGCTGCGGCCGCCAGTCGGATCACGTTGAACGTGCCGATCAGGTTGACCTCGATGACCTTCGTGAACGCGTCCAGCGGGAACGGGCAGCCGTCCTTGCCTACGACGCGGGCCGCGGTGCCGATGCCAGCGCAGTTAACGGCGACGGCGAACGGCCCGTGGGCGACCGCCGCCTCGACCGCCGCCTGAACCTGCTCGGCGTCGGTCACGTCGGCCGGGACGAAGGTCGCGCCGGCGCCGAGCTGATCGGCGATCGCCTTCCCGTTGCTGCCGGGCAGGTCCACGATGACGACATGGGCGCCCTCGGCGTTCAGCCGCCGCACGGTCGCCAGGCCGAGACCGGACGCGCCGCCGGTGACGAGGGCAGACTTGCCGCTGATTTCCATAGGATGTTCCGTTCTCTGAGAGATCCACTGGCCAGGGCGGAGACCCCGCGACTACCGGAGGCGGTCGGGACGACGGTCAGAGACGCTCGATGATCGTGGCGTTGGCCATGCCGCCGCCTTCGCACATCGTCTGCAGGCCGAAGCGGCCGCCGGTGGCCTCGAGATGGGTGAGCAGCGTCGACAGCAGCCGCGTGCCGGAGCCGCCCAGCGGGTGGCCCAAGGCGATGGCGCCGCCACACGGGTTGAGCCTGTTCTCATCGGCGTCGAACTCGGCCGCCCAGGCCAGCGGTACCGGCGCGAACGCCTCGTTGACTTCGTAGGCGTCGATGTCCGCCAGAGCGAGACCACTGCGCGCGAGCACCTTGTGGGTGGCCGGGATCGGCCCGGTCAGCATGATCTCCGGATCGCTGCCCGCGACCGCGAACGTGTGGAAACGGGCGCGCGGAGTAAGCCCAAGCGCAGCCGCCTTCTCCTCGCTCATGATCAGCGCGGCGGAGGCGCCGTCGGTCAGCGGCGAGGAGTTGCCCGGCGTGATGACCCAGCCGATCTCCGGATAGCGGGCCGCCATCTCCTCGCTGTAGAAGGACGGCTTGAGAGCCGCCAGACCGGCGACGGTCGTCGACGGCCGCACGGTCTCGTCAACGGCGTGCGACGTCCCGTCCGGCAGGGTCACCGGGACGATGTCCCGGTCGAAGCCGCCCTTGGCGGCGTAGGCCGCGGCGCGGGCGTGCGAGCGGGCCGAGTAGGCGTCCAGCGTCTCGCGGTCGAGCTTCCAGCGCGCCGCGACCAGCTCCGCGCCGATCCCCTGGTTCGGCAGGCTCGGGAAGCGCGCGGCCAGCGGGCCCTGCGGGTCGCCGACGCCGACCGCCGAGCCCATCGGCACCCGGCTCATCGACTCCACCCCGCAGGCGATCACGACGTCATAGGCGCCGGCGATCACACCCTGGGCGGCGAAGTGCGCCGCCTGCTGGGACGAGCCGCACTGCCGGTCCACGGTCGTGCCCGGCACGCTCTCCGGGAACCCTGCGGCCAGCAGCGCGGTGCGGCCGATGTTCAGGGCCTGGTCGCCGTACTGCCCCACGCACCCGGCGATCACGTCATCGACGAGCGCAGGGTCAAGGCTGTTGCGTTCGACCAGCGCCCGAAGCACGGTGGCGAGCAGCTCGGCCGGATGCACACCCGACAGCGCGCCGCCGGGCTTCCCCTTCCCCGACGCGGTACGGACGATGTCGACGATCACTGCACTGACCACAGAAGACATCCAATCAGAGCTATCAGTTATCTCATTAAATTGTTACTGTATGCCGGTCACCCGGGCGCTTCAAGGGATGACGCCGGACCGGGAGCGGGGCGGCGGGGCCGCCCGCCCGGGGGGGGTTGGGGGGGGGGGCGGGCCCGGGCGCGACCG
>JADGHD010000756.1 GCA_019689615.1 Frankia sp.
ACTCCATCCCGTGGCCCGCGCCCGATGTTTATACCCGCCCGCGGCGCAGCTCCGCCAGCGCCGCACGGTCGCCGTACACGCCGGTGGCCAGGCCAGCCAGGTAGCCGGAGCCCAGGGCGGTCGTCTCCAGGTTGTCCGGCACGTCCACCTCGACGCCGAGCATGTCGGCCTGGAACTGCATCAGCCAGCCGTTCGCCGCCGCGCCGCCGTCCGCCCGCAGCTCGGTCACCGCCGCCCCCGCCCCGCCGGCCACGGGCGCCACGGCCGCGTTCATCGTCTCGACGACGTCGCGGGTGCGGTAGGCGATCGACTCCAGCACGGCGCGGGCCAGGTGGGCCCTGGTGGTGCCGCGGGTCAGCCCGACCAGCGTGCCCCGGGCCCGCGCGTCCCAGTGCGGCGCGCCGAGCCCGGCCAGCGCCGGCACGAAGTAGACGCCGTCGTTGCCGGCCAGCGAGGCGGCGAGCTCGGCGGTCTCGGCGGCCGAGCGGATCACGCCGAGCCCGTCGCGCAGCCACTGCACCGCCGACCCGGTGGACAGCACCGCGCCCTCCAGCGCGTAGTGCACCGGCTCGCCGGCCAGCTGGAACGCGACCGTGCGCAGCAGCGCGCCCGGGACGGCCGGCGGCGCTGGCAGCTCGGCGCCGGTGTTGAGCAGCACGAACGAGCCGGTGCCGTAGGTGTTCTTGGCCTGCCCCGGGGCGAAGCAGGCCTGGGCGAACAGCGCCGCCTGCTGGTCGCCCACGGCAGCCGCGATCGGCACGGCCACGCCGAGGAACGCCGCCGGGTCGGTCTCGGCGTACACCTGCGAGCTCGGCCGGATTGCGGGCAGCAGCTCGGCTGGCACCTCCAGCAGCTCGGCCATCGGCGCCGACCAGCTCGCCGTGGCCAGGTCGAACAGCATCGTGCGGGACGCGTTGGTCACGTCGGTCACGTGTGCCCGCCCGCCGGTGAGCCGCCAGATCAGCCAGGAGTCGACCGTGCCGAACGCGAGCTCGCCCCGGCCGGCGCGGCGGCGCAGCTCCGGGTCGCCCGCCAGCAGCCAGCCGATCTTGGTGCCGGAGAAGTAGGGGTCGAGCACCAGCCCGGTGCGCTCGGCGACCTCGGGCCCGTGCCCGGCGGCGGCGAGCTTCTCGCAGGTGGCGGCGGTGCGCCGGTCCTGCCAGACGATCGCCGGGTGCACCGGGGCGCTGGTGCGCCGCTCCCAGAGCACCGTGGTCTCGCGCTGGTTGGTGATCCCGAGCGCCGCCACGTCCGCCGGCCGCCGCCCGGCCGCGGCCAGCGCGGCGCCGACGGTGTCCAGGACGGAGCGCCACAGCTCCTCGGGGTCCTGCTCGACCCAGCCCGGGCGCGGGTAGGAGACCCGGATCTCGGTCTGGGCCCGCCCGACCACCCGGGCCTCCTGGTCGAGCACGATGACCGTCGTCGCCGTCGTCCCCTGGTCGACCGCGACCACCACCCGCTCGGGCACGGCCCCTCCTGTCGCTGCGGCGCTCCCGTCGGCCGCCGTGCCGGTCGCCGGCAGCCAGCGGGATTGTTCATCACGTGACAACGGTCACGCACACCGCCCCCGCGGCCGGCCGGGATTCACCGTCCCGGCCGATGAGCGAGGCGTTACCGGTTCACTGCCGGACCACAGAAGTTTGCAGTGGCATCCACGGGAAGCTGCTGTTTCGGGAGCCGATCCCTGACAGGCTGTTACGGGGGGCGGTGGTCGCTCCCATCGCCTTACCCCGGACGGAGACAGTGAGCGACACGGACTACGCCGTCGAGCTGGGACGCCGCCTGCGCGCGGTCCGTAACCGCCGTGGCATGTCCCTGCTGGACGTCCAGGAGATCACCGCCGGCCGGTGGACCGCCGGCACGCTTGGCGCGTACGAGCGCGGCAGCCGCACGCTGCGGGTGCACCGCCTCGTCGAGCTCGCCGAGCTCTACGACGTGCCCGCGACCCTGCTCGTCCCGCCCACCTCGGACCGGCGTGACCTCGACGGCCTGCCACCACTGGTGATCGACCTCAGGCGGCTGCGCAAGCTGCCGCCGACCCGCACCGGCCCGCTGCGCCGCTGGATCGCGATCGTGCAGGTGCTGCGCTCGGAGAGCTCGCGCGACGTGCTCCGGCTGCGCCGCTCCGACCTGACCTCGCTGTCCCGGCTGTACAGCACCACGCCCGAGGTGCTCTACGAGCGGCTCGGGGCCTGGGGCGCGCTGGCCGACCCCGCCCCCAGCCAGCCAGGGGCGCCGGTGTCCGGCCCCGCGGCCGGGACCCGCCGCAGCCACGGCGGCATGCGTGGCGGCATCGGCCGCCAGCGCCCACCCCTGCCAGGCCCGCGCCGCTGACCGGGCGTGCCGCCGCGGGGGCGGGCGCCCCCCCCCGGGCCCCCCCCCCCCCGG
>JADGHD010000047.1 GCA_019689615.1 Frankia sp.
GGGGGGGCCGCCCCCGCGGGGGGGCGGGCGGGGTGGGGGGGGGGCCCGCGCCGGAGCACCCGGATCTGTCGGCGGTCGTCTCCGGCGAGCTGGTCGCCACGCTGGCGCTGCCGCGCGCGGGCACGCCGGCCGGGGTCGCCGCGGCGGTGCCGGCCGGGGCGGTGGCCGCCCTCGTCATCGGCCTGGACGGCGACCGGCTGGTCGCGGCGCGCTCGGCGCCGCCCGGGGTCGCCCTGCGCAACCAGGGCGACCTGCCCATCGCCGACCGTGACCTGCGCGCCGGCGAGGTCAGCGTGCTCGCCGAGGGGGCGGCGGCCGCCGCGGCGTTCGAGCGCGCGTTCCGGGAATGGCAGGTCGTCGCGGCGGCCTGGCTCGCGGGCCTGGCGGACGGCGCGCTGGCGCTGGCGACCGCGTGGGTGAAGGAGCGGACCCAGTTCGGCGTACCGATCGGGTCGTTTCAGGGGGTGCAGCACGGACTCGCCGACCTGCCCGGCAAGGTCGACGGCGCGGTGCTGCTGGCCAGGGAGGCGGGCTGGGCGCTCGACGGCGACCGGGTGTCGCTGACCGGCGCCAGTGGCGCCGAGCTGCCGGCGATGGCGCTGCTGTTCGCCGCGGGCGCCGCCCGGGATGCGGCCGGGCGGGCCGTGCAGTACCACGGCGGACTGGGCGTGTCGATCGAGCACGACGCGCAGCTGTTCCTGCGCCGCGCGCAGGCCTACCCGCTGCTCGCCGGCTCGCCCCGGCACCTGCTGCGCGACCTCGGCGCCCAGCTGGTGGCCGCCGCGCCCACCGCCACGATCGGGACCGTCTCGGTCAGCGAGGACGGCGGGCCCGGCGACTTCGGGCACAGCCCGGCCGTCGGCGCGCTCGCCACCGAGGTGCGCTCGTTCACCGCCGAGGCGCTGACCGACGACATCCGCCACGAGATGCACCGCACCGGGACCATCCACGTGCCGGAGGTCACCAGGGCGATGGCCGGCCGCGGCTGGCTGGGCAACGCCGACGCCGACCGGCGCGACCCGCAGGAGCTGGCCGCGCTGTTCCGGGAGCTGGAGCTGGCCGAGGCGCCCTACCACGGCATGGCGACCACGATGATCGTCGCCGGGGTCCTGGAGCGGATGGCCAGGCCGGAGCTCAAGGCGACGGCGCTGCCCAGGCTGCTGTCCGGCGAGACGATCGCGGTGCTCGGCTACTCCGAGCCGGAGAACGGCTCCGACGTGGCCAACGCCCGCACCCGGGCCGAGCCGGTCCACGACGAGCCCGGCGGGCCGGTGGTCGCCTGGCGGATCAACGGCCAGAAGATGTGGACGACGCTGGCACACAAGGCCGGCTACGCCTTCCTGCTCACCAGGACGGCGACCGACCGGCCCAAGCACCGTGGGCTGACCATGTTCCTGCTGCCCATGGACACCCCCGGGATCACGATCCAGCCGATCCACACCATCGCCGACGAGCGCACGAACATCGTCTTCTTCGACGACGTGGTCATCCCCGACCTGTACCGGATCGGCGAGGTCAACGAGGGCTGGCAGGTGATGGCGGTCGGGCTGAGCATGGAGCGCGGCGTCATGGGCGGCACCGGCATGCTCGAGCCGCTGGCCCACGCCGCGGCGGTGTGGGCGGCCCGGCCAGGCCCGGACGGCGTGCGGCCGGCCGACGACCCGGACGTGCTCGCGGCGGTCGCGGCCGTGCGGGTCGACGCCGAGGTCGCGCTCCTGCTCACGCAGCGGACCGCGGACCTGGCCGCCACCGGCGCGTCGCCCGCGGTGTCCGGCACGATGGCCAAGCTGTTCGCGTCGACCGCCTACCAGCATCACGCCCGCGAGCTGCAGCAGGTCGCGGGCGTGGCCGGGATCCTGCGCGGCGGCCCGAGCCTGCTGGACCCGCCCGGTGGCGAGCCCGCGCCGGCCAGCGTGCTGGCGCCGGCGGCCGGCGGCGAGATCGAGCGGCTGTCCAGGCACTGCGCCGTGCTCACCATCCAGGGCGGCACCACGGAGATCGCCCGCAACCTGGTCGCCGAGCAGCGCCTGGGCCTGCCCAAGACCCGTCCCGGCACCCGCTCGGCCAGCAACGGCGCGGCCCAGGGCAGCCAGGCACCGGTCGGGGCCCGGGCGTGAGCCACGCCGGCCACGAGGGCCCCGGCCTCGGCCGGGCGGCGGAGGCGTTCCGGGCCGAGGTCTGTGCCTGGCTGACCGAGGTGATGGCGCCGGAACGCACCGCAGGCAACGACAACCCGCGTGACCGGACCGGGCTCGCCGAGGCCTTCGAGCGCGCGCTGCAGCGGGCGGCCGGCCGGCGGGGCTATCTCGGGATCAGCCTGCCGGCCGAGGCCGGCGGCGGTGGGCGCCCGGCGGTGTTCGCGGCGGCGTTCGGCTACGAGGTCGCCTACCACGACGCCCCGCTCGTCGACACCGCCGTGACGCTGGCGGCCGGGCCCGTGCTCGCGTTCGGTACGCCCGAGCAGCGGGCCCGGCTGCTGCCGCGGATGCTCGGCGGCGAGATCGAGATGTGCATCGCCTACACCGAGCCCGGCGCTGGCAACGACCTGTCCGCGCTGGCCGCCACGGCCACCCCGCTGCCCGGCGGCGGGTTCCGGCTGCGCGGCCACAAGACGCTGGTCACCGGCGCCGACAAGGCGGACCTGTGCCTGACGGTCGCCCGCACCGACCCCGCGGCCCCGGCCCGCCGCGGGACCAGCATGTTCGTGGTCGACATGCGGCGGCCGGGGGTGCGGGTCGTGCCCCGGCGCACCATGGCCGGCTACGACCTGTTCGACATCCACTTCGACGACGTCGAGCTGCCGGCGGACGCCCTGCTCGGCACGCCCAACGAGGGCTGGCGCCAGCTCGCGTTCGCCGTCGAGCAGGAGCGGACCGGCATGTTCCACCTCGGCTGGTGCCAGCGGGTGTTCGACGAGCTCCACCGCTACTGCCTCACCCCAGCCGACGGCGGGTCCGGGGCGCGCCCGGTGGACGACCCGCTGGTCGCCGACGGCCTGGCCAGCCTCTGGGCCGGGCTGCGCGACGCCCGGCACGCCTGCGTCCGGCTCGCCGAACAGGAGGCCGCCGGCCGGCGCAGCAGCGCGTCGGCGTCGGTGGCCAAGGTGACGACGACGGAGTACCTGCAGCGGCTGGCGCGGTTCGCGACGGAGGTGGCCGGCCCGCTCGGGACGATCGAGGGCGTGCTGTTCGGCCCGGCCGACCCCGCCGCCCCCGCCCGCGGCCGGTTCGCCTTCGAGTACCTGTTCCGCTTCGACGGGACGGTCTCGGTCGGCACGAACGAGCTGCACCGCGACGGCATCGCCGCGAGCCTCGGCCTGTCCGCCCGCGCCCGCCCGCCGGCCGACGGCGACGACCCCGCGCCGGCCGTCGACGTTCCTGCCGACGGCGAGCCGGTGCGCGCCGCAGCACGCGCGCTGCTGTCGTCCTGGGACCTGGGCCGACTGGCCGGGACCACGGCGAGCGGGCCGGGGTACGACCAGTCGCTGTGGGCCGCGCTGCTGGCCGACGTCTGGCCCAGGGTCGCGACGGCGGCGGCGGTCCAGGCCGTCGCCGAGGAGCTGGGCCTGGCCCGCTGCCCGCTGCCGCTGCACACCGGGCTGGTCCAGCCCGCCACGCTGCTTGCCCGGCTGGGCGCGGCTGGCGCCGGGCACCTGGCGGCGCTGCGCCGCGGCGACGCCCGCTACGCGCTGTGCCCGGCGGGCGCCCGCGCCGTCCCCGGGGCGGGCGGCGGCTGGCGGCTGACGGGCCAGGCGCGGTTCGTCACCTACGCCGACAGCGCGGACGTGCTGCTCGTCCCGGCCGGCACCGACGACGGGCGCACGCTGGTCGCCGCGGTCCCGGCGACCGCGGCGGGGGTGCGGGTGGACACCCACGCCACGATCAGCGCCGACCACCTGTCCGACGTCGCGCTCGACGGCGTCTCCGTCGCGGACGGCCAGCTCATCGCCGGCCCTGACGACGGCGGCGTCGCGCCGGCGCTGGCGGCGGCCGCGACCATGGGCCTCGTCGCCCTGGCGGCCGAGCTGACGGGCCTGGCCGCCGGCATGCTGCGGGTGACGGTCGGCCGGGTCCGCTCCCGCGTCGCCTACGGCCAGCCGCTCGCCGCCCAGCAGGCCGTCCGGCAGCGGGCCGCCGACCTCTACCTCGACGTCCTCGCGGCCCGCGCGGCCACCACCGCCGCCGCGAACGAGCTCACCCCGGTCGCGGCCGCGGCGGCCAAGCTCACCGCCGCCACCGCGGCCCAGCGCGCGGCCGCCGCCGCCCACCAGCTCTGCGGCGGCTGGGGCCACCTCGACGACGCCGGGCTGCACCACTACACCCGTGCCGCCAAGGCGGCCGAGTGGCAGCTGGGCTCGCCGGCCGAGCAGCGCCGGACGATCGCCAGGTACCTCGCCGACCCCAGGCGCTCCCCTGGCGGCGCGCCGGCCGGTTGAGCCAACCCGAGATGAGGGAGGTCGACGCATGGAAGTGCTGGCCAGGGGCCTGCAGTTCCCGGAGGGGCCGGTCGCGCTCGACGACGGCTCGGTGCTGGTGGTCGAGATCGAGGGCGGGGCGCTGGCCCGGGTGTCGCCGGACGGAGCCCCCTCACGGTTACCCTGCGGGCCCGGCCCGAACGGCGCGGCGCCGGGCCCCGACGGGGCCGTGTATCTGTGCGACAACGGCGGGCTGGCGTTCACCACCGAGGACGGGATCCGGTTCCCGAACGCGCTCGCGCCGGGCAACGACGGCGGGTCCGTCCGCCGGGCCGACCTGGCCACCGGCACGGTCGAGGTGGTGTTCACCCACGTCGGGGACCGGCGGATCGGCAGCCTGAACGACATCGTGTTCGACCGGCACGGCGGCTGCTACATCGTCGACACCACGCACGGCGCGGTGTACCACGCCGACCCGGCCGCCGGCTCGATCCGGACCGCCGTGGACGGGCTGGCGTTCCCGAACGGCATGGGCCTGTCCCCGGACGGGACGCGGCTCTACGTGTCCGAGACGTACTCCGGGCGGCTGCTCGCCTTTGACGTCACCCGCCCGGGCGAGCTGGCCGGGATGACCGAGCTGTACTCCAGTGGCGGGGCGCACGGCTTCGACGGGCTGGCCGTCGACGGGGTCGGCAACGTCTGCGTGGCGAACCTGGCCCGCTCCGGGATATCGGTGATCAGCCCGGACGGCCGGCTGCTGCGCGAGGTCACGACGCCGGAGTACGACCCGTACGTCACCAACATCTGCTTCGGCGGGCCGACCGGCGACACCGCGTTCATCTGCTCGTCCGGCCGCGGCATCCTCTACGCCACGCCCTGGCCCTGGCCGGGGCTGCGCCTGCACTTCGCCCGCTGATCCGCGCGCCCGGGCCACAGCACACGATCACGGCCCGGGCCGCCTTCCGGCGGGCTCGTGGCCCGGCGCGCGGCGGAACCGCCGCCGAGCCACGTCGACCCGTGGGACTACCGGGGCTCGAGCAGGGTGGGGTCGGCGCGCAGTTCGGCGCGCACGGCCGTCTCCCAGAAGCCGATGAAGCCGTTGCCGTCGGACGAGCGCATCCGCTCAAGGAACTTCGCGGGCAGGACCGGCTTCGGGTTCGCCCCGGCCGCGCGGATGTGCCAGGCGCGCTGGCAGCGCTGCTCCATGGCGACGGCGCGCTGGAAGACCGCGCGGGCCGATCTGCCGGTGACGAAGACGCCGTGGCCGGCGAGCAGGGCGATGTGGCCGTCGCCCATGGCGGCGATGGCGCGGGCCGCGATGTTGAGGTCGTCGACCGGGCCGTCGTACTCGTTGACCAGCACGAGGTCACCGCCGCCGCCGAGCGCGGAGCTCTGGTCGTAGATCGGCGGGACCTCCCCCATGTCCGCCCAGACGGTGCCGTAGAGCGGGTGGTTGTGTACGGCCCAGGTGACGTCGTCGCGGGCGGCGTGCATGGCCAGGTGCAGCGGGATCCCGAGCGGGACCGGCCAGTCGCCCTCCAGCACGTTGCCCTGCAGGTCGATCCGGATGATGTGCTCGGGCCGCAGCTCGTCCCAGCGGATCAGCCAGGGGTTGCACAGCAGGGTGCCGTCCGGCTGCAGCGCCGTGATGTGCCCGGCGAGGTGGTCGTTGTAGCCCTCACGCCACAGCGCGCGGGCCAGTAACGCGATCTCCTCCCGCGTGGTGAGCTCCGGCATCAGCTTCTCCGCGGTGGGGACGAACGTCATCGGACTACTTCCTTCCTTCACAGCGCCGGGAGAACGGTCTCGGGCAGCGGGTGGCGGAACAGCGCGGCGGCGTTCTCGCAGCAGATCCTGCGGATCTCGGCCGGCGGGAGGTGGCCCCATGCCTCGGCGAGCACCTGCTGGGTGTCCGGCCAGGTGCCGTCCCCGTGCGGGTAGTCCGTCTCGACCATGATGTTCTCGATGCCGATCCGGTAACGGGTGTCGATCGTCGACGGGTCGTCCAGGGTGCAGAACCAGAAGTTGCGGCGCAGCACGTCCGCCGGCCGCTCGTCCCAGCCCAGGCCGTAGCGGGACCGGTCGATGATGTTGTCGAGGCGGTCCAGCAGCATGGCGACCCAGCCGATCCCGCCCTCGCTCATCGCGATCTTCAGGGTCGGGAAGCGGACCGGGTACTCCGACCACAGCCACTCGGCGCAGGCGGTCAGCGACGCCTGGCCGAACAGCGTCGCGCCCAGCTGCAGTCCCGGCGAGCCCGGCGGGTTCTCCGCGAGGCCGGCGCTGCCGACGTGCAGGGTGACGACGGTGTCGGTCTCCACGCAGGCCTGGATGATCGGGTCCCAGTGGTCGCGGTCCCACAGCGACGGCAGGCCGATCCGGTGCGGCCGCTCCGGGAAGGTGACCGCGGTGAACCCCCGGGCGGCGTTGCGGCGGATCTCGGCGGCGGCGAGCTGCGGGTCGGACAGGTGGGTGATCCCCATCGGGATGACCCGCTGTGGGTAGGCCAGGTGCCACTCCTCGTACAGCCAGTCGTTCCAGGCCCGCACGCAGGCGAGCCCGAGCTCCTGGTCGCGGGCGCCGAAGAAGACCCGGCCGCAGAACCCCGTGATCTGCGAGGGGAAGTTCACCGACGCCCAGATCCCGCCCAGGTCCATGTCGCGGACGCGGGCGTGGATGTCGTAGCAGCCGGGCCGCATGTGCTCGAACCGGAACGGCTCCAGCTTCACCGTCTCCGGCCGCCGCCCGGCGACCGCGTTCATGCCGACCTGGGTGAACGTCCTGTCCTCGAACCGCCAGACCTGATGGCCCTGCGGGGTCTCGACGATCCGGGGCGCGGCGTCGGCGAACCTCGCCGGGACCCGGCCCTCGAACAGGTGCGGTGGCTCGACCACGTGGTCGTCGACGGAGATGACGGTGTACCGGACCTCCCGGGGAGCCGGGTCCGGCAGGAACAGCTCCGGGTCGAGCACGGCGGCGCCGGTGGCGCTGACGGGCGAAGTACTCACGGGCTACCTCCCGAGCAGGACAAGAGCGAGGAAGAGGGCGCCGGCGCCGCCAGCGGTGCACAGCGCCACCTCGGCGCCGGGGACCTGCAGCGGGCCGCAGTCGCCGCGCAGCTGCTCGACGCCGCGGATCACCCGCTGCAGCATCTGGGGCGAGGCGCCGGCGTGGCTGAACGACATCGTGCCGCCGTCGGTGGTGACCGGGTGGCTGCCGTCGATCGCGATGTGCCCGTCCTCGACGAACGGGCCGCCCTCTCCCGGGCCGCAGAAGCCGAAGGCCTCCAGCTGACGGATGATCTCGAAGGAGAAAGGGTCGTAGAGCTCGAGGACGTCGATGTCGTCGCGGCCGATGCCGGCAGTGGCGAGCGCCCGCTCGAAGGCGCGCCGGCCGACCTGGCCGTTCACCGGCTGGCCCTGGCGGCGTGCCGGGCCGACGTAGTCCCAGGCCGGCGGGAACCGGTAGCTCGGGCCGTAGTGGTCGCCGCCGCCAGCCAGCACGTGGACCGGCGGGTGGCGCAGGTCGGCCGCGCGCTCCGCGGTGGTCAGCAGCAGCGCGCAGCCGCCCTCCGAGGTCATCGAGCAGTCGAGCAGGTGGAACGGGTCGGCCACCATCCGGGAGGCGAGCACGTCGGCCGGGGTGTACGGGCCGCGGCCGGCGTAGACGGCCTTCGGGTTGCGGTGGCCGTTGTTGCGGATCGTCGCGGCGACCGCGGCCAGCTGCTCCGGCGTGGTCCCGTACTCGGTCATGTGCCGCCGGGCGACGAGGGCGAACTCGGCCGCGGTGAACATGCCCCAGGGGATGACGAACTCGGTCTCCGGGCGGGTCCACGGCGCGGTGGCCGAGCGCTCGGTGTAGACGCCGGCGGCGGCGCTGGCGACGATGACCGTGTCCGCCTGCCCGCTGGCGATCGCGGCCGCCGCCTCCAGCACCGCGGCGATCCCGTGCTGTGTGCCCTGCCAGGCCGGGCCGACGCCCAGGTCGTAGATGACCGAGGTGCCCATGTTCGGCGTGCTGACGCCGTCGACCTCGGCCAGCGGCACGCCAGCGTCGGCGAGCACCCCGGTGACCGCGTCCAGCAGCAGGGTCATCGACGTCTCCCCCGGCAGCTGCCTGGCCTGCACGGTGTTGTAGACGCCGGCGATCGCCACCCGTCGCGCCTTCGCTGGCGCCGCCATCTAGCCCTCCTCGGTGTCCGTCGGTTCCGGGCGCGGCCCGTCCTGCCCGGCCGTGTAGTCGTGTAGCGGCGGCGGGCCGGCGAACGAGGGGCGCGGGCTGGTCGGCAGGTCGGTGAGGTCGTCGCGCAGCTGGCTGAGGTTCGCCAGCTCCGCGTACAGCCGGCGCAGCACGTAGTCGCCGACCGCCCGTGAGTAGCGCAGCTCCGGCCGGTCCGTCAGCCGGATCTCCCGCGCCCGCCGACGGCCCCACTGCAGCTCGTCGATGGCGGCGCGGGTCTTCGCCAGGTAGCGGTCGACGACCTCGACCACCCGCGCCGGGTCCTCGCTCTGGCCGGCCAGCCACACCCGCAGCAGTCCGGGGTGCTTGACGACGACCGGCTCGTCGTCGCCGGTCTGGTGCAGCCAGTCGCGCAGCACGGCGCGGCCGGCGTCGGTGATCTCGAAGACCAGCGTGCGGCGGCTGCCGCGCCCCGGCGCCTCGGTGGCGGTGACCAGGCCCAGCTCCTCCAGCCGGGTCAGCTCCTTGCGGATGTGGCTGATCGCCGGCGCCCAGTAGAAGAACCGCAGGCTGAAGTCGGCCCTGGTCTTCAGCTCGACCGCCGACAGCGGCACGTCGGCGACGGCGAGCAGGCCCAGCACGGCGTAGCCGGTCGGCGGCAGGCACGAGGCTCCGCCGGTGCCGGCGCCGCCCGCGGCGGCGGCGCGACCGTTCGCCGGGTTGTGCCCGCCCGCGCCGCCGTTGGCGGCGGGACCCGCCGGGGTGGTCATAGGCCGGCCGGCCGGTCGGCGACCACCCGCCGCTCGCGCAGCTCGGCGAGCCCGGCGTCGCCGAGGCCGAGCAGCTCGCGGTAGACCTCGTCGCTGTGCTCGCCGTAGACCGGCGACGGCCGGCGCAGCAGCGGGCCGGGGTGGCTGGCCAGCCGGAAGGCGACCCCGGGCATCGGGTGCTCGCCGACCACCGGGTGGGCCAGCACCTCGAAGAAGCCGCGCGCCGCCAGCTGCGGGTTGGCCAGCAGCTGGGCGGCCGGCACCACCGGCTCGGCCGGCACGCCCCCGGCGGCCAGCGCCGACAGCGCCGCCTCGCGCCCGGTCGCCGCTGCCCAGGCGGAGATCGCCGCGTCGATCCGGTCGTGCGCCGCCCGCTCGCGGCGGCCGGCGAAACTCACCAGCGCGGGGTCCGCGGCCAGGTCCGGCCGGCCGATCACCTCGGCCAGCCGCGGCCACTGGGCGTCGTCGGTGACCGCGATGGCCAGGCACTCCTCGACGCCCGGCGCCGCGGCGCAGCGGTAGACCCCCTGCGGGGCGGCCAGCGGGCCGCGGTTGCCGTCGCGGCGCAGCGACGCGCCGTTCGCCGTGTACTCGACGGTCAGCTCGGCGGCGACGTTGAGCACCGACTCGACCATCGTCGCCTCGACCAGCGCGCCGGCCCGGTCGGCCGAGCGGTCCCTGGCCGCCAGCGCCACCAGGGTGGCGAACGCGGCGTGCAGGCCGGCGATCGGGTCGCACGCCCCGCGCGGGATCACCGGCGGGCCGTCGGCGTTGCCGGTCAGCCAGGCCATGCCGCTGGCCTGCTCCATGGTCTGGGCGAACCCGGTGCGGTCGCGCCACGGCCCGTCGAGGCCGAACGCGGGCATCCGGGTGAGCACGGCGGACGGGTTGGCCGCGCGCACCGTGTCCCAGTCGAGGCCGAGGTTGCCCAGCACCCGCGGGGAGAAGTTCTCGATCACCACGTCGCAGGCGCCGATGAGCCGGCAGGCCAGCTCGACCCCCTCCGGCCTGGACAGCTCCAGGCTGATCCCACGCTTGTTCGCGTTGGTGGCGAGGAACATCGTCCCCCACTCCCACCACAGCGGCTCCGTCGGCGGCTTGCCGCCGGAGAAGCGCATCGCGTCCGGCCGGGACACGCCCTCGACCTTGACGATGTCCGCGCCCAGCGCGCCGAGCAGCATCGTCGCCGACGGGCCGGCCCAGAACGCGGTCAGGTCCAGCACCCGCAGCCCGGCCAGCGGCAGCGGCCGGCCACCCGCGTCGGCCGCGCCCGCGCCGGCCGGCGTGCCCGCCCCCGCGGCCGGCCACGGCCAGCCGGCCGCGGCGCGCTGCCAGTCCACGGCGTCGGTGTGCTCGCCGAGCAGGGGGGCCGGAGCGAACGGGCGGCCGCGGAACTCGGCCGGCTCGCCGTCGCCGACGCGCTCGATCCGGTAGGGCGGGCGCGGCTGCAGGAAGCCGCCGCGCGGGTTGGGCACGAACACCCCGCGCGCCGTGAACTGGTCGATCGACGTGATCGTCTCCGGCGTGCCGACCGGGGTGACCGGGATCCGCAGCGCTGAGGCGATCTCGACGATCTCCTCGGTGGTGTGCCGGGTGGTCCAGGCGTGCACGGCGGCGAGGAACTCGGCCCGCCGGGCGTGCCGGTTCGCCAGCAGTGCCAGCTCCCGGTCCTCGATCAGGTCCGGCCGCTCGATGAGGACCAGGAAGTCCTGGAACTGCTGCGCGGTGATCGTGCAGAAGCCGACCAGGCCGTCCTTGGTCGGCTCGATCGACGGCGTCTCCGGGATCCGGGCGGGCCCCCCAGGGACGCCGGGCCGGGGCCCCATGATGGTCGGGCCGACCACCGACAGCCCGCCCATCATGATCGTCATGCACTCCAGCATGGACACGTCGACGAGGTCGCCGACGCCGTCGCGGGCCGCGCCGCGCAGTGCGGCCAGCCCCACGACGGCGGCGTAGACCCCCGTCGCCCACTCGCCGATCCGCCCACCCGCCGCCAGCGGGACGTCGTCCGGCTCACCGCGGCCAGCGGTCGAGCCGCACAGCGCCTGCAGCAGGAACTCGGTGGCCGGGCGGTCGGCGTCGGCCCACGGGCCGGCCAGGCCGAACGGGCTGATCGACAGCACGACCGCCCGCGGGTGCTCCTCGCGCAGCCGCTGGATCGCGGCCCGGTCCAGCGGGGGCGGCGCGGTCCAGCGCCCCGCCAGCTCGCCGCCGACGATGATCAGGTCGGCGGCGTCCGCCAGGGCACGCAGCCGCTGGCTGCCAGGCGCCGCGGTGACCGAGCGCTTGGAGGTGTTCAGGTACCGGAACAGCGCGCTGTCGCCGTGCTCGTCACCAGGCGAGCCAGAGGCCGACCAGGCCCGCAGCGGGTCGCCCCCGGGCGGCTCGGCCTTGACCACGTCGGCGCCGGCGTCGGCGAACAGCTTGCCGCAGTAGGGCCCGGCGATCTGGGTCGCCAGCTCCAGTACCCGCAGCCCGGCGAGTGGGAGGCTCGACACCACGCTCCCCTACGACCGCTGGGGCGCGGGGGCCCGGCGCGTGGTGATCTGCTTCCAGGCGATCAGGTCGCGCTCGCTGGCCGGCCGGCCGACCCGGGTGACCACGTCGACGTCGGCCGCCTCGGCGCGCAGCGCGGCGGCGGTGCAGCGCTCGCGCTGGCGGTGGGCGAACGGGTCGAACTGGAAGTGCCGCATGGCGTTCTCGTGGGTGATCTTGTTGATCACCTCGTCCGACAGGTGGCCGAGGTTGGCGATGATGTCCTCGGGCGCCTTCGGCCAGCTCGAGTCGGAGTGCGGGTAGTCGGACTCCCAACAGACGTTGTCGATGTTGAACCAGTCCAGCAGGCGCGGGCCGACGCTGTCGCTGATGAAGCAGGTCAGGATGTGCCTGCGGAAGACGTCCGACGGGCCGTCACAGCCCTTCGGGAAGGTCGGCCTGATCCAGCCGGAGTGGCGGCGGCGGACGTGCTCGCTGCGCCACAGGAAGTAGGGGATCCAGCCGACGTCGCCCTCGGTCAGCGAGAACTTCAGGTCGGGGAACTCGTCCCAGAACCCGGCCCAGATCAGCTCCAGGAACGAGTAGATCGACGCGATCGACGAGCCGGACATGTTCACGCTCGGCGGCGCGTCGGTGGAGAACATCGGCGAGCGCGAGGACGAGCCCAGGTGCAGGCACAGCACGGTGCCGTGGTCGCTGGCCGCGCGGAACAGCGGGTTCCAGTAGCCGCTGTGGATGCTCGGCATCGACAGCGCCTCGGGGTTCTCCGAGAACGTGACGGCGTGGCAGTTCTTGTCGGCCAGCCGGCGGATCTCCCTGACCGCCTCCTCGACGTCGAACAGCGGCAGGATCCCGCACGGGATGAACCGGTCCGGGTAGGCGCCGCACCACTCGTCGATGTGCCAGTCGTTGTACGCCTTGATCATGATGAGGTTGATGTCCCGGTCCGGGCCCTGGTTGAGGACCTGGCCGGAGAACCCCGTGAAGTTCGGGAAGTTGAGGCCGGCGAGCTGCCCGCCGGCGCTCATGTCCCGGACCCGCTCGTGGACGTCGTAGCAGCCGGGGCGCATCTCGTCGTAGCGGCTGGCGTCGACGTTGAACATCTCCGGCGGCTTGCCGGCGACCGCGTTCAGGCCGAGGTTCCGGCCGCGGATCGAGCCGTAGTACCACTGCTGGACGCCGTTGGGCTCCTCGACAACCCGCGGGGCGAGCTCGGAGTACTTCTTCGGCACGTGCGCCTCGAACATGTTCGCCGGCTCGGCGATGTGGTCGTCGACGCTGATGAGGATCACGTCGTCTGGCTTCATGGCGGCAGGCTCCCGTTCAGACGTGCGGGTGGGGCGGCAGGGGCGCGGCGGGCGCGAAGTACGGCAGCACGGTCGGCTCGTCCCCGTCGGCCGCGCCGGCGGGCAGGACGGGGTGGAAGCTGACGCGCAGCGGCATCCCCGGGCGGATGTCGGCCACCTCGAGGCCGATCAGGCAGGTGAGCATCTGGTGGCCCTCGGCGAGGGTGACGATCGCCGGGGCGTAGGGGGTGTGGAAGGCCGGGCTGACCGGGCGGTGCACGACCGTCCAGCTGTAGAGCGTGGCCAGGCCGGTCGAGCGCTCCCAGCGCAGGTCGCGGCCGAGGCAGGCCCGGCAGGCCACGGCCGGCGGGAAGCCGGGCGCCCCGCAGGCGGCGCACCGCTGGAACAACAGCTCACCGCGGGCGCAGCCAGCCCAGAAGGGCTCCGTGAGCGGCGTGCGCGCGGCGAACGGCACGCCCGCGGTCTGCGGCGCCAGCAGCTGCGGTGCGGAGTTCGGACTAATAGTCCCAGTCGACTTGATCTCCGTCGGGACCCTGTGCGCCGGCATCAGCCAGCCTCACTCAGGATTCGTAACGGACCAGGCGCCATCCGTAACCTCCGTCGGGGACGTCGGGGATGTCCGGCCCGAGCAGAGTAGCTCAATAGTCCGAAGCACGCACCCTGCCCGTCGCCCCCGGTTCGCTTGTCCGGCATGACGGGACGGTGATAGACGTAACCGCCTGAGCTTGTAGTTCTCAACACTGAACGGCCGTTCGGAACCAGCCTGGCCCCCGGGCCCGGCGGCCGGCCCACAGGCGAACATCCCAACAGAGGCCCAACAGAGGAGTTGGTGGATGAGCGAGCGCGAGCCGGCGGCAGCGCCCCGGTACGCCGAGCGGATGTTCCCGGCTCCGGTCGACCCTGGCATCGCTGCGCCCGACCGGGCGGTGTCGTCAGTCGACCGCGGCACAGACACGGTCACGTACAACGACCCACAGGGCCGCTGGTACGAGGGCGGCGGCCGGATCGGGGAGAAGGCGGTCGAGTCGATCGTCATCTACCCGCCCACCCGCGGCGTGGTCACCCAGGGCGACCCGTTCGAGCCGGTCAAGATCGGCATTCTGGTCGACATGGACATCGGCCAGCTCCTGTCCGACTGGGTGGACTCGACGATCCTCGCCATCGAGGACGCGCTGAACGAGGGCATCTACGACCGCCCGGTCGAGATCATCACCGTGGATGCCCGCGGCCTGCCGCGGGAGAACTACCTGAAGGTCCGCAAGGGCTACCTGAAGCTGGTCGAGGCCGGCTGCGTCGTCGTGCTCGGCCCGATGATCTCCGACAACTCGGTCAACCTGCGCGAGCTGGTCAACAGCACCGGCGTCGCCTGCATCGGCTGGACCGGCGCGGCCAAGTTCTACGGTGAGTACTGCTTCACCGTGGCCAACGGCGACATCCCGACCGAGTCGGTGATGGGCGCCAACTGGTGCGCGCAGAACGGCTACCACAAGGTCGGCTTCTTCTGGGAGAAGGGCTCGTCCGGCGACGACTACGCCGAGTACTTCCGCCGGGCCGCCGAGCAGGTCGGGCTGGAGGTCGTCAAGGAGGTCAGCCTCAGCCCGAACCCGAAGAACTTCCAGCAGCACCTGGCGACCATGCGCGACCAGGGCGCCGAGGCCATCGTCTACATGGGCTACGGCTACTCGACGTTCCGGTTCGCCGACGCGTTCAAGGCCCTCGACTGGGACCCGCCGCGGTTCATGGGCACGGCGTTCATGTTCTACTCGAACTCCAACGAGTGGGCCCGGGGCCTGGAGGGCTGGCACGGCGTCGACCAGCTCGGCGAGGACGGCGCCAACCCGAACTACGAGGCGATGATCCGCCGGTTCGAGGCCCGGTTCGGCCGCGTCTCCCGCAACGTCGTGGTCGCGCTCGGCTACGACACCGCGCGGGCCGCCATCCACGGCATCGGGAACGCCCTGATCCCGACTCCCGCCGAGGTCAAGGCCGGCCTGGAGAAGATCAAGTGGATGCCCTGCACCAACGGTGGCCCGGGCGCGTACATCACGTTCGCTCCCTACGACCACCGCGGCTACAAGGGCGACTTCCTGACGATCCGCGAGCTGCGCGACGGTGAGCTGCACTTCCGCGGCTACTACCGCCCGCAGTGGCCGTCGAACACCTCCAGCCCGCTGCTGACCAACCCGCCGTCGCCGACGAAGCCGGCCGACTCCTGACCAACGGTCGGGCCCCGCGCGCGCCTGCCCCCGCGCGCGGGGCCCGGCGCGCGGCCTGTCCGGCATCCCGCCCCGTTCCGG
>JADGHD010000757.1 GCA_019689615.1 Frankia sp.
CGTTCGGGGACCGGGTGGGTCAGCGTCTCGAGCGTCGACTCAGCGTCCCAGCCGGCGTCCCACTCCTTGCCCCAGGCCGAATGCCAGCCGTCCGAGGCAGCGGAGCCGTCGGAGCCGTCGGGGACAGCGGAGCCGTCGGAGACGGTCCTGAGGTCCGCCGCGGCCGGGTCGTCGACGTTGGCAGGCGTGTCGTCGTTCAGGTTCCCGGCGCGTTCGGCGATGTCGCTCTGGTAGTCGCCCTTGCCGGTGGCGAGGGCGAGGAACGGGTCGTCGGGGACGCTGGTGTCCGGGCCGGCCGGGTCGTCCGCGGGCGCGTCAGGGCCCCCGGTGGGGGACGGGTCGTCGCGCGAATCCAGGGCCGCGTCGATGGCGGCGACCGCCACGAGCCCGCTGATCGTCAGGCCGGCCGCCGTCGCGGCGGCCACCGCTGCCGCGGCCGCGACGGTGCCCCCGGTGCTGGCGGCGTCCGCGAACCCGCCGACCGACCGGGCCGGGATCCGCCAGGTCGGGTCGTCCGGCCGGCCGGTGTAGGCGTTCGCGAAGGCGCGCGCCTGGTCGAACTGGCTGGTGAACATCGGCATGGCGGCTGCTCCCCGCTGGCTGCTGGTGCTGCTCGTGGTGCTGGTGGCTGCTCGTCGTGGGTGGGTGCTGGTCGGTCTGGGTCTGGTCGGTGGCGACCGGTGGCCGCGGCTCGTCAGAAGTCGACGAACCGGGGCGCGCTGACCGAGTCGCGGGCGGTGCGCAGGTGTTCGGCGATTTCGCCGCGGCTGAGCCGGATACCGGCGTTGGCCGGGTAGCGGCGCAGCACGTCCAGCCGGGCGAGCCGGCGGGCGACGGCGGCCAGCACGGCCGGGCGGCGGTCCGGCGGGGTGCCCCGCAGCTCCTTCGTGAGCTGGCGGGCCGTGTCCCAGCGCGGGGCGAACAGGTTCTCCGTCAGCACGTAGCCGAGGACCGGGAGCGTGCTGCCGACCAGCGTGTTCCACCGGTCCAGCACCGATTCCCAGCCGCGGGCGGCCTGGGCGCTGATCGCCGCCGACCGCTTCTCGCTCTGCGCGTACTGGCTGTATATCTGCGTGGCCCCGGAGACCAGGAACACCGGGTTCAGCAGCGCGGCTCCCAGCGAGATCGCGGCCCCGGCGTAGTTCGGCTTGGGCAGGGCGGACGGGTCGAGGTCGAGCAGCCTGGTCACCTGCGCGGCCAGGGCCGCCGTCTCGGCCGCCGCCCGCTGGGCTGGCGCGAGCGCCGCCCGCAGCCGGCCCTCGTGCGCCTTGAGCCACGCCGGCTCGCCGACTCGCTGGCTGGCGTCGGCCGGTGCCGCTGCGGCCAGCAGCGTCGCGTCCCGGTGGCGGACGAACGCCGGTAGCACCGAGCTCACCTGGTCGAGGTGTCGCTGCAGCTCGCCGAGGCCCTCGGCGAGCGCGGCGGCGGTGCGGCCACGCGCCTCGTCGTCGTCCGGCAGCGTCACCGGCCGGCCGAGGTCCGCGGCGGTGACGTCGCCGAGGAGCGCGGCGTGCAGCTCGTAGAACGGGCCGAAGATCGTGTAGAGGAAGTAGTCGTCCTCCAGGCCGACCGCGGCCCGCAGCATGTCCGGCAGGTGGCGCGGGTCCTCGGTGGCGTAGTTGCCGGCGAGGAGGTCGGTGTGCAGCGCCCGGATCAGCTCCAGCTGCCCGACCACCGTGATGTCGACGCCACCGGGCCCAGCGGGGCCAGGGGCGTCGGTTGTGGTGGTCGCGCTCGCCGCGCCGACGCCGGACAGGCCGGCCGGGCCGGCGGCGGCGACCCGCAGCTGGGCGCGCTCCGCCGTGCTCGAGCCCTCGACCAGCCGGATCGCCGGGAACGGCATCCGCACGTTGACCCCGCTGCCGCGCACCCACAGCTGGCCGGCGGCGACCGCGCAGGCCACCGGCTGCCCATCGGCGAGCATCGCCGGGTACGGGCCGCCGGCGGCCAGGGTCCGCTCGGCCGCCGCCCGCACCCCTGGGTGCGCGTGCAGCCGCCGGCCGAAGACCTCGGAGTCGCTCGCGACCGTCACCGGGCCGTGGTCGGGGTCGAAGATGACGAACAGCTGCGCCGAGCCGGCGACCCGCAGCCGCGAGTCGGCCAGGTCGAAGCGGGCGAGCACCGCCGCGTCGCCGTCGCGGGCCTGCAGCTCCAGCACGCTGTCGCCGAGGACGCAGTCCGCCCGCACCGGCTTGACACCGCGTCCGCGCAGGCCGCGGGCCCACACCGGGGCCGACGTGCCGATCGTGGTCTCCTCGGCCGCGCCGGCCTGGCCGGCCTGGGTCACGGCGAGGAACGCGGCCAGCACCTCCGGGGTGGCCAGGTGCAGCAGCACCCCGGTGAGGAACAGCCCGTTGACCACGGCCCCGCCGCGCACGAACGCG